>JAZSCX010000005.1:0-5322 GCA_045530865.1 Candidatus Avilachnospira sp. | reverse complement strand
AAATATCGCTGATTTGCTTGGCCTGAACCCACTTGCCCTCTTCGTGAATGGGAGGGGGACCGTGATATGCACCCTTTGCGACAGGACACATATGCTGTACTTCGGTAGAATAGATCATATCGATTTCTTCCTTTCAATAATATACCAAATAAGTATCGGGCTTAATCAACCCAAACCACCCTATTTTTCGCTACTAGTATACAAATTTCTCAGAAGCAAGTCAATGCTTACTTTGTGCCAAAAATGCGGTCGCCGGCATCGCCCAGACCGGGAACGATGTAGGCATGCTCATTGAGCTTCTCATCCACAGCGGCCACGTAAATATCCACATCAGGATGATCGGCCTGCACCTTGGCAATTCCTTCCGGAGCAGCCAGAATATTCATCAGAGTGATATTCCTGCAGCCGTATTCCTTAATGAACATAATGGCGTCGGAAGCGGATCCGCCGGTAGCCAGCATGGGATCCACCACGAAAACCTGACGGTCAGCAATATCGGGGGGCATTTTGCAGTAATATTTTACAGGTTCATGGGTCTCCGGATCACGGAAAAGGCCAATATGGCCGATTTTTGCAGAGGGGATCAGATCCACCATGGTGTCTACCATGCCAAGTCCTGCGCGAAGAATCGGGACAATTGCCAGCTTCTTGCCGGCAAGAACACGAACCTTTGCAGGTGCAATGGGGGTCTCGATCACAACTTCTTCAGTAGGAAGATTTCTGGTCGCCTCATAGCACATCAGCGCAGAGATCTCACCGACAACCTCACGGAATTCCTTAACACCGGTATCCTTGTTGCGGAGGATCGACAGCTTGTGCTGCAGCAGCGGATGATCCAAAACATGTACGTTACCCATTCCAATTCACTCCATCTCTTGTTTATTCAGCCGTTCCCGTTCTGCCTGACTGAGCCGCAGATAATTGGGCGTGAGATCATTGCCGGAAGGCTGCAGGCCCTGCTGCACCTGATCCCATGCCAGAAGTGCGACACCGGAAGCCCTCTGCATCCGCAGATGCTCCGGGAGCAGCCGCAGTCCGGAAACCGACATATTTAATTTATTATAGCATAATACCGCGCCGTCTCCAACCAGCATTTTGCATTTTTCTTGATTTTTCAAGATCTCTCCCAGTTCCTCCACGGAAATCGCCATGTCCTCTGTCAATCGGGAGAGCACACCATCATTCATCTGAAACACAGCCGTATAAACCTGATTTCTTCTAGCATCCATGGCAGCACAGTAGATCCCGTCAGCAGCCGCAATCCCCCACACCATGGCCTCCAGTGTGGACACGCCATAGCATGGCAGCTGCAGGCCCCATGCAAAACCCTTGGCTGCAGAGGCACCGATCCGAACACCGGTAAAGCTGCCGGGTCCGGCCGCACAGGCAACCGCATCCATATCGGCTGCTTTCAGATCACAATTGCAAAGCAGATCCTCTGCCATTTTCATCAATGTCCTGCTATGGGTCTGCCCGCTGTTCTGCATGTATTCGCCCAGCAGTCGGCCATCCTCCAGTATCGCAACGCCTGCCGCCTTTGCCGAGGTCTCAAATGCAAGAATCCGCAAACCGATCTCTCCTCTCTACCGTGATTTCCCGCGTATGGTCATCTATGCGGCGAATGTCCACGCAAATCACCTGTTCAAAGGCTTCTTCCACATTTTCGCTCCACTCTACGGCACAGACACCGCCCCGCTCCAGATAGTCCTCCCAACCGATATCAAACAGTTCATCAGCAGAACCGAGGCGGTACATATCAAAATGAAACAACGGAAGTCTGCCGCTGAGATACTCATTGACAATGGTATAGGTGGGACTTGTGACAGGTTCCAAAACACCCAGTCCTCTGGCAATACCACGGGTAAAGGCAGTCTTTCCCGCACCCAGATCCCCATAAAAGGCCACAACATCTCCGGGTTTCAATTCAGCGGCGAACTGCCGTCCCAGCTGTTCGGTTTGTTCCGGGCTATGGGTCAAATACTGCATGGCAGTTCCTCATTTCAGGTTTTTTCTTATTCTATCACATACTGGCTTTTTTTGCAAAACATCTTTCTGTTTACATCCTGCAGGTTTTTTGATAGAATAATACATTAGTAAAGGAGGTGCCATATGCGATACATCGGACGACTGATCAGTGACTTTGTGAAAAAAGCGGATATGGTTCTGCTTTTGCTGTGTACCGTTACCACCATTTTCGGTATTGTTGCCATTTCAAGTGCTACAGCCACTATCAGCAACGGGCGTCATGTCATGGTTCAGTCCTTTGCTTTGGTGCTGGGTATTTTAATTTATATCGTTCTGACTCTGATCGACGTGGATATTATCGCTGAGCGACGTGAGCTTCTTCTGATTTTCTGTATCGGTTTTATTGGCGTCCTTATGATCTGGGGCGTGGACAACGGCTCCGGTAATAAGAGTTGGCTCAACATTCCCTTTATCGGCATCGACGCCCAGCCCGCCGAGATTTGCAAGATCTTCTTTATTATTATCCTTGCCAAAATCATGAGCGTCAACCAGAACAGCCTTTCTTCCCCCTTGACCGTAGGTAAGATGGGTGTGCTGACCGCATTTTTCTTCGTGTATATCGTTTACATTTCCAGTGACGCAGGTGTTGCCCTGACCTACATTTTTATCTTTATTTCCATGGCCTTTGTGGGCGGCGTCAATCTGATCTGGTTCCTTCTGTCCATCGGCGCCCTGGTAGTTGCGGTTCCTGTCGCATGGAATATCACTCTTCCGAACGGACGAAGTTTGATTGATTCCTATCAGAAAGACCGCATTATGATGCTCTTTGACCCCACCATCGACCCGGAGGGCAAGGGCGTTCGCTGGCAGACCAACCTCTCTCTCCGCGCCATTCAGAACGGCGGGGTATCCGGACAGGGTCTTTATGAGGGCACCATGGTCAAAGGCAACTCCATTCCCGCACAGCACACCGACTTTATTTTCTCCGCCATCGCGGAAGAAATGGGCATGCTGGGGTGTGTGATCGCCCTGCTTCTGCTGTCCGCTATCGTCATCCGCTGCATTTATGTGGGTGTGAAATCCCGGAATTACATGAACCGCATGATCTGCTGCGGCATCGCCGGTATGCTGCTGTTCCAGATCGTTATCAATGTGGGCATGTGTCTCGGCGTTATGCCGGTCATCGGTCTGACCCTGCCCTTTATCAGCTACGGCGGTTCCTCCATCGTGACCATGTTTATGGCTATGGGCGTGGTTTCCGGCATCCATATGCGGCCTGCGCCGGACGGAAACGCACGGTACATCCGACAAAAACAATATCTTTCCTGACCTTGACCGCGGCGGAAAAGCCGCGGTTTTTTATGGAATAAATAAAAAAATATAGCAAACACTACCTCTGAACCGATATTTAAGGAGGTAGTCTCTTGCGTAAACACACATTCACTTCCCTGTTCCTTCTGCTGATTCTGGCCGCTTTGACAGTTGGTGTATCCGCAAAAGAGATCCAGGTAGATTCTCAAACGCAGTTTTGCTTCTCTGCCGATGATTTTGGCCTGTCAGAACAGGATACAGGCGTCTTTTTCACATCTGTACCTGCTTCTTCCGCAGCAAGAATTTACTACGGAGATCGCCAGCTCCGGGCAGGCGATGCAGTTCCCAGAGAAAGACTGAACGAACTCGTACTGAAAACCGCCTGTAAACAAGGCGCAACAACCAGTCTGTCTTTTTGTTCGGTAAACGGAAGTTCCGCAGGCGAACACAGATCCCTGAAGTTCTCCATTATGCCCAGAAAGAATGAGCCGCCTCATGCATCTGATGGCAATCTGGAAACCTACCGCAACATTGCAAACAGTGGCACATTAAACGTCAGCGACCCCGAAAATGATCCCATGACCTATCAGATCGTGGCAGAGCCCAAACGCGGTTCCGTGGAACTACGCGAGGATGGCACCTTCACCTATACCCCGGATGAAAACAAGGTAGGAAAGGACAGCTTCATCTACACGGCAACCGACGATTCCGGACAGGTATCGGAGCAGGCAAAAATCACCATCGAAATCAAAAAGCCCTCTGATAAGCAGACCTATGCCGATATGACCGGCGACGCCGACGCCTTTTCCGCCATGTGGCTGAAGGAGGAAGGCCTGTTCCGCGGTACAACCATCGGCGCCAACCTTTGCTTTGAACCGGAAACTTCCGTAACCAGAGGTGAATTTCTGGTTATGACCATGAAACTGGTGGGTGCAGAGGCCGCACAGGATGTGATTCATTCCGGCTTTGCCGATGAGGAAACCACCCCTGTCTGGATGCAGCCCTATATCGTTACCGCGCTGAGTAACGGTATGATTTCCGGCACTTCCTATGAAAGCGGTATGGAGTTTCGTCCCGCTGACTATCTGACGCACGCGGAAGCCGCTGTCATGCTGCAGAATATTCTTCAGCTGCCCGGTGCTTCCGCACAGGCTGTCGGCAGCTTTGATGGAGAGAGCACAGTGCCCGTCTGGGCGGAAAAGGCAGTTGCCGTCCTCTCCTCTGCAGGCATTGAGCTGGATACCCTTCACAGTGACGCCGCTATTACCAGAAGAGATGCGGCCAATATTCTGTATCAGGTCAGCTGCCTGATTCGTTCGGAAGCCATTCCCACTTTCTACTGGGCTGAATAATACACAACCGGTCTGTGCGTGACACACAGACCGGTTGTTTGGTATGTATTACTCCTGCTCCGCAGGTTCGTCAACGACAACAACATCGATGACAGGCTCTTCTTCGGAAGCAGCTTTTTCCAGATCTTCAAAATCCTCTTCGACCACATCATCCACAGGCATATCCACATGCTCTGTTTTCAGGTTTTCGATGTAATCTCTCAGATCAGCAATGGTCTGCTTGGCTTCATCGATCTGCTGGCACCAGGGCAGGTATTCTGCTTCGTCCAGCTCTTCGCCCACCACATAATCGCGGTAGTACAGCTTGCCCAGTTCCATCTGTGCCTTTTTGACCTTATCTTCCTCAGAATAAATAGAGATATTAGCCTTAGCGATCTCCGCCAGCTTCTTGGTTTTCTTTGCAGCCGCCTGTGCAGCTTCCGCCGCCTTTTCGCGGATGGTTTCCAGATTGTCCATCAGTGCCATGAAAAATACCCCTTTCAGTATGGTTTAGTCTTATTATATCACATAGTATCAGAAAAACAATGAAATATCACGAGTGTTTTCATTATAATTTGTAGGTGTTACAATGATGTGTGACAAATAGAAAAAAGAATAGTGAATAGGGCTGGCCTGTGTTAAGGTTGAGTTGCTCAGACAAAACCGAAAGGCAGGTGCCATCCTATTCACTATGAGTAAGATAACACAAGACATG
>JAZSCX010000099.1:0-8691 GCA_045530865.1 Candidatus Avilachnospira sp. | reverse complement strand
ACAATCAATCTTGTAATTCAGGCGGTTGAAAACGATCTGGGAATAGGAACTCTGCCCACAAGCGAGGTTGAGCAGCAAAAGCACAAGGGCAATATGTTCCGTATCCCCGTTTCGGATCTTTCCATGGAGCGCAAGGCCTATGTTATTACCGCCAAATATATGCCCCTTTCCCCTGCGGCGCAGAAGTTTATCGACCATTATCTCCTTCACGATTGAGTTCATCCCAAGTCAGGACCACCCGTATAACGGGTGGCCTGCTCTGGCCCTGTAAGGGCCTGATACCAGCTGAGCCTTAAGGCTCCCGAATCGTATTCCTCTCGCACACTTGCCCCACTACCAACTTCAGTTGGCGGTGGGGATTTTTATTGGCCCTCTCTGACGAGGGGGCTGTCGAGCGTTTGCGCGAGACTGGGGGAGAGAAATTGCCTTAACGTTTTCTCTCCCTCCGTCTTTTGCTTCGCAAAATCCACCTCCCTCATCAGAGGGAGGCATCCGCTGGGTTGGGACTACTCATAGGCATAGCCTTCTTTGAACCACGGGCATAGCCCGTGGTTGTCGTTTTACAAAACAAATCGCCGCGCCAGTGTGCGCACTGGCGTGGCGATGATAAGCATGGGTAAGTTTCTTTACTGCAGATCCAGCGTTCTCCATACGCCGCCGCACTGCACCAGAACCGTGACGGTTTCGGCCGCGGGGGCATAGAGGGTGAAGGAAGTATCGCACTCCCCTGCCGGGGTCGCTTCATAGACCACGCCGTCCAGCGCCACATAGATGGGCGAATCGGCGTCCATTTCCTCACACCGGGCTTCTCCGGTGTATTTTTTGCAGGCTTCCAGCTTGCTGTCCTCGACTTCCCATACGGCGCTGCCCGCGGCCGTCTCTGCGGGGAGTTGCAGTTCCCGCACCGGCGCTTCCATCACAGGCGCTTTCTGTGCCAGCCAGATCAGGTTTCGCTCCACGATTTCCACGATCAGCGTGTCGGCCTGCTCTTTTTCCAGCATCGTCAGGTCATAGGGCATGGCACGGGAGAAACAGGCGGCGGAAAAACTCTCCGCCAGATCGGCATGGAGGGTGTTGCCGAAGGAATCCCGGAACATCAGCAAAGATCCGGTGCCGGTCTCCGAGGTGGTGCGGATGGTCATGTCATCGGGGCCGCGGACGTTGCCCTTATAGGCAAAGGTCCGTTCCCGGCTCAGCACCGGGCCCATTTCCATATCATCAGAGGCCGGATACAGCATATCCGTCAGGTCGCCCCGGTGGGGCGCATCCACAAAGGTCTCTTCGGACAAATTCCCCTCTCTTCCCAGCGTTTTCAGCAAAGAATCGTGGGCCAAAGCAGAGCCAAAACCGTCCCAATGGCTGTCGGTCTTGTAATAAACCGGCTCAGATTGGGCGGAAAACACGGTCAAAAGGTCGCAAAATGCGACGTTTTCCGCCTTCAAAGCCCCGTGGATCCGCTCCAGATTGGAGGTTTTTGGGCTTTTTTCATAGGGCATTTGCTCAAAATAGAGGGTATTTTTATTGGGAACGGCGGCAAAAACGAAGGAAATTCCCCTGTTTTTCGCGTATTCTTCCATCAAAAACAGGGTTCTGGCCGCATTCCAGACCTGCCGGTCGGACATGGGAGCAGTCCCTTCAAAGTCCGCCATCGTATCGGCATAGTAGAGCCAGCCCTCCTCGCCCAGAATGACTTTTTCGGTGGCGGATTCGCCAAACACCGCCGCCGTCAGCTTGGCATTGGCCGTGATCAGCTCCTGCCGGAAGCCAAACCGATCCCGGACATACTCACCCAGGTCAGAAAGATAATCCACATTCACATTGCCGTCTTTTTTTATCAGCGCCGGTTTGTTGGCCAGAACCTCATTGGCGCCCGCCTTGCTGGGGCCAAGCAGCAGCATGCCCGCCAGCGGCAGGATGCAGAGCACGGCGAACAGCAGGCAGAACAGGAGGTTTCCGTATTTCTTTTTCATGGAACGACCTCCTCAGAACTGGAAATAGATAAAAGGTACGAAGGAGCTGGATGCCAATGTCAGGATACAGAGCGCCAACAGCAGCAGCGTCAGCACCCGCACAGCCCAGACAGGCAGCCGGAGCTTCGATGCCGCCGGTGTGCTCAGCACGCAGCCCAGCAGCAGGAAGAAGATGGTGCGCAGCCCCAGCTCGTGGGTCAGCAGCAGGGTGCCGGCGGCCGTCAGGGAAAAGCCGGCGAACATCTGACCAACCATGGCCACAGCTTGCGCCGTGGTGGCGGAACGGAAAAACACAAAGCTCAGCACCACCGCCAGCAGGGTGTAGACATGACCGTACCATTTCTTCTCCAGTTTTTTCTGCAGGCCGAAGGCCGTTTCCACGGCGCTGCACAGACCGTGCCACAGGCCCCAGATGATAAATGGCAGGGTCACACCGTGCCAGAGGCCGGTGGCAAAGAACACAATGAGCTTATTGAGAATAGTGCGCGCCTTCCCCTTCCGGTTGCCGCCCAGCGGGATATAGAGATAATCCCGGAACCAGCCCGACAGGGAAATGTGCCACCGCCGCCAGAAATCGGACACGGACGAGGCAATGTAGGGGTACCGGAAGTTTTCCGGCAGGGTGTAGCCGAACATCCGCCCAAGGCCGATGGCCATATCGCTGTAGCCGGAGAAATCGAAGAAGATCTGCAGGGTGTAACAAAGCGCGCCCAGCCAAGCGGTGCGGATATCCAGATCAGCAGTGGAAAGGCCGAACACCGCATCGGCCACCGATGCCGCGGCGGCGGAAAGCAGAAGCTTCTTTGCCAGACCCACAGTGAAGCGGGTCATGCCCGCCGCCACATCGGCGGCCTCCGTTTTTGCGTCAAAACATTGCCGTGCATCGGAAAACTTCATCAGGGGGCCGGAGACCAGCTGCGGAAAGAAGGTGATGTACTGCAGTACCTCTCGAAAGCTGCGGCTGCCATCGGCAGGATTGCGGTAGAGATCCACCACATAGCTGATGGCCTGAAAGGTGAAAAAGGACACACCCAGCGGCAGCCAGCCTGCCAGCTTGCAGCCCAGCAGCAGCGCAACGTCCAGCATCACCACCACTGCCAGCACCGGCTTGCGGCACTGCTGCCACCGCAGCATGGCAAGCCCCGCCAGATAGTGCACCAGCGCGGAGCCCAGCAGCAGCGCCAGATGCCGCACATTGCCGAAAGCATAGAATACCAGACTGGCGGCAATGAGAAACGCGTTTTTGCAGCGGCGGCCGGGCAACACATGGTAGGCCAGCAGGCTCAGGGGCAAAAACGCGAACAAAAATACAGGGGAATTGAAAACCATAGTCAGATCCTCGTTCTTTCACGATCTGCAAAGTCTCCCTCAGATGAGGGTGGTGGAAAGTTATCATAACAATCCCTCAGTCAAAATCGGCACAAATGTGCCGATTTTGACAGCTCCCTTTGCACAAGGGAGCCTTAGGCGCTCCCGCGCCAGTGTATTTATTCAGCGTTTACTCAAGGGGAAGGCTTACATCAGCGGGGAGAACAGGCGGAGGGCGGCGGCAAGAAGGCGCTGGGGCAGACGGGTTTTCCGGCATTTGCGCCAAGTGATCTCCTCGCAGATGGGGAAGGTGTTCTGGAAATCCTCCCCTATGGCGGCAACGCAGGTGGCCTCAAAGAGATACACCGCGTTTTCATAGTGCAGATACAGGCTGCGGAAATCCAGATTGACCGTGCCCGCCACGGCATACCGGTCATCCACCAGATAGACCTTGGAATGGATAAAGCCCGGCGTATATTCGTAGATCCGCACACCAGCCTCCGTCAGCAGCTCATAGTGGGCCCGGGACACGGCATGGACGTACCACTTATCCGGAACATGGGGCGTGATGATCCGCACATCCAGTCCGGATTTTGCCGCGGTCAGCAGCGCCGCTGTGATCTTATCGTCCAAAATCAGATAGGGCGTCATGATATAGATGGAGCGGGTGGCCCGCTGGAACAGGTTCAGCAGCACGCCCTCCGCAATATCCTCGTTGTCCAGCGGCGTATCGCAGAAGGGCTGGACAAAGCCCTCGCCTCCTGCCAGTCGGTAGGCATAATCGGGGCGGAAATCGGGAATATGCTCCTGCTGACCAGTCTGGCTGTCCCACATGGAAAGGAACATGACCGTCATGGCCCACACGCCCTCGCCCCGCAGCAGCAGGCCGGAATCCTTCCAATGGCCAAAGCGTTCCTTACGGTTGATGTATTCATCCGCCAGATTGACGCCGCCGGTGAAGCCCACCTTGCCGTCCACGATCATCAGCTTTCGGTGGTTGCGGTTGTTCAGCCGTCCGGACAGTACCGGGATAAAGGGATTGAATACCTTTGCCTGAATGCCCCATTGCCGCAGCTGCTTATCATACCGGGCCGGGAGGGTCTGGATGCTGCCGAAATCATCGTACATGACCCGCACATCCACGCCCTGCGCCGCTTTTTCCTTGAGAATTTCCAGTATTCCATCCCACATGACGCCTTTGGCGATGATAAAATACTCCAGAAAGATGTATTGCTCCGCCTTTTTCAGCTCCTCCAGCATGATGGGATAGAGCTCATCGCCCAGAGAGAAATACTCTGTCTCCGTGTTGTCGTACACCGGATAGCCGGAAACCTGATACAGATACCGGGCGTTGACCGCCGCAGGGTCACTGACATTTTGCAGCGCCTCCACGGTGATCTTCTCCTGCCACAGATGATCACGCACCAGATCCTGCGCCCGCTGCATCCGTTTTTTGGCAGACAGGGTCAGGCGGCGGCCGCCGAAGGTCAGATAGATCACGATGCCCGCCACCGGGAAGGCCAAGATCAGAATGATCCACGCGATTTTATAGGACGCGTTGGTGCGGTCATAGACCAGATACACCACGGTCGCCACACTCAGCACCGTCAGCGCCGCGCGGATCCATGCGCGGTACTCCGAAAGCCACTGCATCATGGCAACCATCAGCGCCAGCTGCAGCAGGATGGACAGACCTACGATTACCACCCGTTGGAACAGCAGCTTCTGTATTCGTTTCATTGCCGCACCTCCTTTTGGCATAGTATATTCCGTATCATACCACATTTTTCCGGAAGTGCAAGGGGTACAGCGAAATTTTCACGAACATATGGTTGAGAATTAAAAACAACCGTGGTATAATACTATGGAATGAATCAAAAAAAGGAGCGCGACCCATGCAGGAAACCATTGTCATCAAAGGCGCCCGTGAAAATAATCTGAAAAATATCGATCTGGAGATCCCCCGGGACAAACTGGTGGTACTGACGGGACTTTCCGGCTCCGGCAAGTCCTCGCTGGCCTTCGACACCATCTACGCAGAGGGTCAGCGGCGGTATGTGGAGAGCCTCAGCTCTTACGCCCGGATGTTCCTCGGGCAGATGGATAAGCCCGATGTGGATCAGATTGACGGCCTTTCTCCCGCCATTTCCATCGATCAGAAAACCACCTCCAAGAACCCCCGTTCCACCGTGGGCACCGTTACGGAGATCTATGACTATCTGCGCCTGCTGTGGGCCAGAGTGGGCACGCCCCACTGCCCCAAATGCGGCAAGGAGATCCGGCGGCAGACCATCGATCAGATCGTGGATCAGATCCTCGCGTTGCCGGAGGGCACCCGGTTCCAGCTGCTGGCCCCGGTGATCCGAGGCAAAAAGGGCGAGCACACCAAGGTCTTTGAGGATGCCCGCAAGGGCGGCTTTGTCCGCGCCAGAGTAGATGGAATCCTCTATGACCTGACGGAAGAGATCACGCTGGAGAAGAACAAAAAGCACCATATCGAGATCGTGGTGGACCGTCTGGTGCTGAAACCGGACATGAACCGCCGTTTGACGGATTCCATCGAACCCGCCTGCAAGCTTTCCGGCGGTCTGGTGCTGCTGCATCAGGTGGCAGACGACACCATGACCCTGTTTTCCCAGAATTACGCCTGTGACGACTGCGGCGTGTCCATGCCGGAGCTCTCGCCCCGGATGTTCTCCTTCAATAACCCCTACGGCGCCTGTCCGGTCTGCACAGGCCTTGGCATCCAGCAGATCGCCGATCCCGATCTGGTGGTGCCGGACAAGACCAAAAGTCTGGCGGAGGGCGCTATTCAGGTCTCCGGCTGGAGTACCCCCAAGACCGACAGCGTCTGCCATATGTACTATTCCGCCATGGCGGAGAAATACGGCTTCTCCCTGACCACGCCATGGCAGGAGCTGCCGGAACTGGCAAAGGACGTGATCCTCAACGGCACCGGTGCGGAAAAGCTGGAGATGAAATATGACCGGGGCAACGGCTACGGCGTGCTGAAACAGCCCTTTGAGGGCATCCTGCCCAATATTTCCCGGCGGTATGCCGAGACCCAGTCCGACTGGTCGAAAAAGGAGCTGGAGGAGTGCATGTCCACCAGACCCTGCCCCCATTGCCATGGACAGCGGCTCTCTGATGTGAGCCGGGCCGTGACCGTGGGCGGGTTGTCCATCTGGAAGTTCTGCGAGCTGACGGTGGAGCAGGCGCTGACCTTTGTCAACGGTCTGACCCTTACCGGCGCACAGGCAAAAATCGCCGATCAGATCCTCCGGGAGATCCGTGCCCGTCTGGGCTTCCTGCAGCGAGTGGGTCTGCCCTATCTGACCCTCTCCCGGGCGGCTGCCACCCTCTCCGGCGGCGAAGCCCAGCGTATCCGGCTGGCTACCCAGATCGGCTCCAGCCTCATGGGCGTGCTGTATATTCTGGATGAGCCGTCCATCGGTTTGCACCAGCGGGACAACAGCAAGCTGATCGACACCCTCAAGCAGCTGCGGGATCTGGGCAACACCCTGCTGGTGGTGGAGCATGATGAGGATACCATGCGGGCCGCCGATTTTATTGTGGACGTTGGCCCCGGCGCAGGCGTCCACGGCGGTGAAATCGTGGCGGCAGGCTCGCTGGAGGACATCATCGCCGAGCCCCGGAGCATCACCGGACAGTACCTGTCCGGCTATAAAAAAATCCCCCTGCCCGGCAGCAGACGTGCCGGCAATGGCAAAACTCTGAAAATCTGCGGCGCGCAGGAGAACAACCTGCAGAATGTGGATGTGGAGATCCCCCTGGGCACTCTGACCTGCGTCACCGGTGTGTCCGGCAGCGGCAAATCCTCTCTGGTCAACGAAATTCTCTACAAAACGTTGGCGGGCAAGCTGAACCGTGCCCGTGTGCGCCCGGGAAAATACGATCATATGGAGGGCCTGGAGCATCTGGACAAGGTGGTGGGCATCGATCAGAGCCCCATCGGCCGGACGCCCCGCTCCAACCCTGCCACCTACACCGGCCTGTTCAACGATATCCGGGATCTCTATGCCTCCACGGCGGAGGCCAAGGCTCGGGGTTACGGCCCGGGTCGGTTCTCCTTTAATGTGAAGGGCGGTCGGTGTGAAGCCTGCTCCGGCGACGGTCTGGTGAAGATCGAGATGCACTTCCTGCCGGATGTGTATGTGCCCTGCGACGTCTGCCACGGCAAACGGTACAACCGGGAAACGCTGGAGGTCACCTACAAGGGCAAGTCCATCGCCGATGTGCTGGAAATGACGGCAGATGAGGCGCTGGGGTTCTTTGAAAACCTGCCGCGGCTGCGAAACAAGGTGCAGACGCTGGTGGATGTGGGCCTTGGCTATGTGAAGCTGGGCCAGAGCTCCACCACCCTCTCCGGCGGCGAAGCCCAGCGGGTCAAGCTGGCAACGGAGCTGAGCCGCCGTGCCACGGGACGGACGTTCTATATTCTGGATGAGCCCACCACCGGGTTGCACATGGCGGATGTGCACAAGCTGATCGAGGTGCTGCAGGCGCTGGTGGATGCGGGCAACAGCATTCTGGTCATTGAGCACAATCTGGATGTGATCAAGGTGGCCGACCATATCATTGATCTGGGCCCCGAGGGCGGCTCCGGCGGCGGCACCATTGTGGCTACCGGTACGCCGGAGGAAGTGGCAGCCAACCCTGCCAGCTACACGGGCCAGTATCTGAAACGTATGCTGAAATAAACCACGAACCCGCTTTCCCATCCGGGAAAGCGGGATTGCGTTTATTCTCCCAGAACACCCATGGTTATCAGCATACCCAGACGGAAACCCTCGTAAAAGCACTCCGGCAGTTCCAACATATCGGCACCGAGCTGTTCATCCAGAAGCTGCTCCATTTCCTGCTGCAGGGCGGGGTCGATGGCGTTGAGACGAGACAAAAAGGCTTCATGGCGGGCATAGCAGGCGTTTCGCTTTGTCTGATGGGCGGGATATTCCCGGGTGAAGCGCTCCGCGGGGTTGATTTCCCCATAGTAGAGCTGGTAAATCACATCGGTCATACGATCACCTCTTTTTTGCGAGAATTATATCACAAATATTTCCTATTGTGTGGATATAGAGGTATAAACTCTATATAATGTTATGATAATGCCGTCTGGGAGATGTCCCAAAGAGCCGGATGAGGTGTATGGCAAACATTTTCCACAGGAAAGTACGGTATGCTCCGCAGGCCCACTTTCTTTGTTTGGTCAAAGAAAGTGGAGCGAAGAACCACCACATAGGGGAGGGCTTCGTAAAACAGTTAATCCTCCCTATGAGATTTTCATAGGGAGGATTTTTTCCGTAATAATGCGACAGCACCCAAGGCTCCCTTGTGTAAAGGGCACGACGCGTTAAGAAAACATGCCGGTGGCATGTTTTTAGCCAAAGCGGGG
>JAZSCX010000014.1:0-23414 GCA_045530865.1 Candidatus Avilachnospira sp. | reverse complement strand
ACTTTCTTTGTTTGGTCAAAGAAAGTGGAGCAAAGAAACACCACATAGGGGGAGAGCGTTGCGTGTTTGCTCCCGCAAACAAGCCACTCTCCCCCTATGTACCCCCTCCCGGCGCGCACATTTGTATCTGCAAATAAAGGTTTCAGTGCCTGCACTATGGACGGGGAGGTGCAGGCATTTGCTGTGATCGGTAATATACCTATCCTAGGAGGAGGGGTACATAGGGCTTCGAGCGAGCGGCGCCAGCGGCGGAGGCAAGGGAGCGAAGAAGCTGGGCAGGAACTTGGCTTTGCGCGAACAAAAGAAATCGGGCCTGCGGAGCATACGGTAGTTCTCTGCGGAAAATGACTGCCCTACACCTCGTCCGGCCCTTCGGGCCACCTTCTCCTTCTCCGCGCTAAGAGCCGAGCTTCGCTCGGTTGCGCTACACACACCGCCTGCGGGCGGCGCCAAGGAGAAGGCTTTGGCGGCCAGGGGTCTGGCCGCCCTACGCATGTATTCGACGGTACATATAAACAAACAAATGTTTGAAAACAGAGAAATGTGGGGGATTTTTCGGGAAAAAGGCAGGGTTTCCGGCAGAAAAAATTCCTGCGGGGGATTGCAATTTTCAAAAAAATCCTGTATAGTATAGCCAAGTGGAGTAAAATGGAGCGAAAAAGATGAAAATGGAGCGAGGTGAGCCACTTGGTAGGAAAATACAGACATACAGTTGACCCCAAGGGCCGCCTGTTTGTTCCCTCTAAATTGAAGGATGAGCTTGGCGACAGCTTCTATGTGACACTGGGTCTGGATCACTGCCTCAGCGTCTACACCGAAGAGGGCTGGCAGGCCATCACTGAGAAATACAATGCCCTGCCGATCTCTCAGGCCCGGAAGATGCGTTTCCTCTTTGCCAATGCTGCGAAATGCGAACCGGACAAGCAGGGCCGTTTTCTGATTCCCACCACCCTGCGGGATTACGCAGGCCTGAAGCAGGAAGTCATGTTTATCGGTCAGGCCGGTCATGCCGAGATCTGGGATGCCGAAGCCTATGACCGTCTGGAAGCCGAAACCCTGACGCCGGAAAATCTGGCTGCCGTAATGGAGGAACTGGATTTCTGATGGAATTTGTACATCGTTCCGTTCTCCTGTGGGAGTGCATCGATGCCCTGAACATCAAGCCGGATGGCATCTATCTGGACGGTACACTGGGCGGCGCCGGTCATTCCAGTCAGATCGTGCAGCGGCTGACCACGGGCCGGCTCATCGGTGTGGACCGGGATACGGTGGCGCTGGAGGCAGCCAGAGAGCGTCTGGCACCGTGGATGGATCGGGTCACCCTGGTACACAACAATTTCTCCGAGATATCTACCATTCTGGATGATCTCGGTCTGGAGAAGATCGACGGTATGCTCTTTGATCTGGGCGTTTCCTCTCCTCAGTTGGATGACGGCAGCCGCGGCTTTTCCTACATGGCCGATGCGCCTCTGGATATGAGAATGAACCGGGAGGACGGTCTGACGGCTTATCACGTGGTCAACGAATGGCCCCGTGAAGAGCTGCGCCGCATCTTGTTTGACTATGGCGAAGAGCGGTATGCGCCGCTGATCGCCGCCGCCATTGAGCGGAAACGGGCCGAAAAGTCCATTGAAACCACCATGGAACTGGTGGACATCATCCGCAGCGCTATGCCCCCGCAGGCACTGCGGGAAAAGCAGCATCCCGCCAAGCGCAGCTTTCAGGCAATCCGCATTGCCGTTAATGATGAGCTGGGCAGCGTGGACCGGATGCTGGCGGCGGCGGTGGACCGCCTGAACCCCGGCGGCAGGCTGGCGGTGATCACGTTCCATTCGCTGGAGGACCGAATCGTCAAGAGCGCCATGAACCAGGCCTCCAAGGGCTGCACCTGCCCGCCGGAATTCCCGGTGTGTGTCTGCGGCAACAAGCCCAAGGTCAGGGTCCTGACCAGAAAGCCCATTGTATCCGGCAAGGAAGAGCTAGACGAAAATCCCAGAGCCAGAAGCGCAAAGCTGCGCGTTGCCGAACGCGTATAATGTGCCTTTCGAGTTGCAAACACCCCTGAACCATCGGAAAGGATGAACCCCATGGCAGAAAAGCGAGCACCCATCAATCTGTATGGCAGTTCCGCAGCATACGATTTATATCGATACAATGAATATAACGGCTCCGCCGCACCGGAGATCCAGCATCCCGGTCTGCCGGAGGAACAGCACATTCCCCAGCGCACCCGCCGGGTCAAGGCAAAGACGGCTGTGGCCCCCTTTGCTGTGGTGGGCCTGATGGTGGCGGCCTGTATGCTGATTCTGGTGATATTCGGCTATGTGCAGCTGTACGAAGCTACGGAGCATGTCAGCAATCTGAAAAGTGAACTGGTCAGCCTGCAGGAGGATCAGGCGGTGCTGCAGAGCTTGTATGAGGGCAGTATCGATCTCAACTACATCGAGACCAGAGCCGCTGAACTGGGACTCATGACCCCCAACCGGGCACAGACCGTGTATGTCAATCTCTCCGGTATCGACCGGGCAGAGATCTACGAAACCCAGCACCTGAATTTGTTCCAGAGCATTGTACAGGCTATTGAAAACAGCGTGGCCGGACTGGTGGAATACCTGTCCTGACAACGCGCATAGAATTAACCATACGATTAAACAACTGTGGGGGCGGCCATTGGCCGTCCGAGGGCGGCAGATACTTGCCGGAAGCCCATCGGACGCGCAATGCGCGCCCCTGCTTGCATTTTCTTTGCAGGAAAGGATCTCCACCTATGGCAAACAGACCCCGGCCCTTGAAACGGAAAAAACAGCAGCCCGCTACCGCACGGGAACGGGCAAACCGGACCATTCTGCAGCGGTTGCTGGTTCTTATGATCCTCTGCGGCGTTGTGCTGTTTATTCCGCTGATTGCAACCTTGTATCAAATCATGATCGTGGATCATGATTTTTATGAGGAAAAGGCCATCTCCAACCAGACCCGCACCACCAACCTGACGGCTTCCCGCGGTCTGGTCTACGACCGGAATATGAATATTATGGCCTCCTCCGCCACGGTGGAGACGATCTTTTTGGATCCCAATGCCATCCAGCGGGAAATGAAAGAAGAGGAAAAGAACCGGGAAGCAGGCAAGCCCTACAATTCCGCCGTTTCCATCGATTTTATTGCCAGAAACCTCAGCCAGATTCTCGATGTGGACGAGGATTTTGTCCGGGAACAGGCTTCCGATACCAAGTTTTACTACAAGGTGGTAAAGCGCAAGGTGCCGGAGGAAACGGCCCAGAAGGTGCGGCAGCTGATCATCGAAAATGATCTCACCGGCCTGATCAATCTGGAAATGGACTCCCAGCGGTATTATCCCTATGGCTCTCTGGCAGCGCAGATCATGGGCTTTGTCCGGTCGGACAATGTGGGCGCCGAAGGTCTGGAGGCATATTACGATGCGACACTGACCGGCAATGCCGGCGCCGTCATCACCACCAAGGGCAATGACGGCTCGGAAATGCTCTATACATATGAAAAGTACTACGATGCCTCCGACGGCAATTCTCTGGTGCTGACACTGGATTCCACGGTGCAGTACTATCTGGAGAAGAATCTGGAAGAGGCCATTGCCAAGTATGATGTGCAGCACGGTGCATTTGGTATTGTGATGGACGTCAATACCGGTGAAATTCTGGGTATGGCGACACTGGGCGGCTACGATCCCAACAATTATCTGGAAATCTATGATGAAGAGACCCGGGAGGAACTGGAGAACCTCTATGATGATGTGATCCGGTTCGATGAGGACAGCCGTGCCTACGAGGAAGGCCTGAAGGCCTACAACGATGGCGTGGCCGCTGCCAGACTGGCTCAGTGGCGAAACCGCTGTGTGTCTGACGGCTATGAGCCCGGTTCTGTTTTCAAGCTCATTACACTGGCTTCCGCGCTGGACTGCGGCGCTGTTTCGGAAAGCGATCACTTTGTCTGCAACGGCAAGAACCATGTGTTCTATGGTCGAAAAGAGCCGGTGAACTGCTGGAAGGAGATCGGTCACGGCAATATCAGCACCATGGAGGCTCTGGCAGGCTCCTGCAACCCGGCCTTTGCAACTATCGGCATCCGAATGTCCGGTGAGGTGTTCTATGAATATATCAAGGATTTCGGTTTTCTGGAACGGACGGATGTGGATCTGCCCGGCGAGGCAAAGGGACTGTTCTTTGACTACGGCACCTATGTGGATCCCGACCGGACCTACAGCCTGATCTCTTCGTCCTTCGGTCAGACCTTCCGTATTACGCCCATTCAGATGATTCGTGCGGTGTCTGCGGTGGTCAACGGCGGTTATCTGGTGGAGCCTCACATTGTCCGGGAAGTGCAGGACAGCGAGGGAAATACGCTGGAAAAGGTGGAGGCCACGGTCGTCCGGCAGGTCATCAGCGAGGAGACCTCCGCCATCATGCGGGAAATGATGGAATACGTCGTCACCGACGGTACGGCAAGCAAGGGCCGTGTGCCCGGCTACCGGGTGGGCGGCAAGACCGGTACCTCCGAAAAGATCGACGTATTCGATGAGGACGGCAACCGGACGGAGGACAATATCTGCTCCTTTGTGGGTGTGGCGCCCATCAACGATCCCAAGTATGCCGTGCTGGTGGCGCTGGACTCTCCCTCCAGAGAGACCGGCCTGATGATCGGCGGCGGCGCCATGGCTGCGCCTACCGTATCTGCTATTCTGTCCGATGTGCTGCCCTATCTGGGTATGGATCCCGATGTTTCCGACGAGGATCTGAACTTGATCACCCTGCCGGTGCCCGATGTGACCGGCATGACAGAGGCAGAGGCTGCCAGTGCGCTGGCAGAAAAGAGCTTTACCTACCGCAAGGTGGGCGAGGGCGCCAAGGTCATGGGTCAGATTCCTTCTGCCAACGCGCTTATCCCCGGCAAGTCCGAAGTGGTGCTCTATTTCAGTCAGGAAGCACCGGATGAAATGGTGGAGGTGCCGGACTTTATCGGCATGACACTGGTGGCGGCCAACCAGAAGGCCAACTACAACGATTTGTATATGCTTATCACCGGCGTCAACCGGGACGCCTATCATGTTACCGCGACCTATCAGAGTCCCGCAGCCGGAACCATGGTTCCCATGGGTACGACAGTCACGGTGGAATTTACCGACTACACGGCAGCGGAGTAGCCGCCGAAGGAGGCAGAAATATGAAATTAAAAGACATTCTGCAGGGTCTGGAGGTTCTGGAGCTGCAGGCAGATCCGGAACTGGAGGTCACAGGAATCTGCTATGATTCCCGGCAGGTGAAGCCTGGTGACCTGTTTGTCGCAGTGACGGGATTCGCTGCCGACGGACACCGGTTTATTCCCATGGCGCAGGAAAAGGGCGCGGCGGCGGTGCTGTGTGAACGGGTGCCGGAGCAGGGCAGCTTCATCCGTCTGGCGGATACCCGTCTGGGACTGGCACTGGCCAGCGCCAACTGGTTCGGACATCCGGCGGATCGGATGACCATGATCGGCGTCACCGGTACCAACGGCAAGACCACCACCACCTATCTGCTGAAGCATGTGCTGGAGCAGTGCATGAACGCCAAGGTGGGTCTGGTGGGTACCATTCAGAATATGATCGGCGACGAGGTGCTGGAAACCGAGCGCACCACGCCGGAAAGCTATGAGCTGCAGGCATTGTTCCGGCAGATGCTGGATGCCGGCTGCACCCATGTGATCATGGAGGTCTCCTCCCATGCGCTGGTGCTGAGCCGTGTGGCAGGCGTCCGGTTTCAGACCGGTGTGTTCTCCAATCTGACGCAGGATCATCTGGATTTCCACAAGACCATGGAGGAATACCGAAAGGCCAAATCACTGCTGTTTTCCGTCAGTGATCACGGCGTGATCAATCTGGACGATTCCGTGGCGGAGGCCATGATCCGCGAGGCCAAGTGCCCGGTACTGACCTATTCCGCTGCAGGAAAGGCTGCGGATCTCACGGCGGAGCAGATTCGGCTCTTTGCGGCAAAGGTGGATTTTGACGCCTCCTATCAGGGCTGGACGGCTCCTGCGACACTGGGTATTCCCGGCGCATTCTCCGTATACAATGCGCTGGCGGTCATCGGCGCGGGCCTGTCTCTGGGGCTGATGCTGCCGGAGATCACGGAAGCCCTGACCACGGCCCATGGCGTCAAGGGCCGCGCAGAAGTGGTTCCCACGCCGGGTAAGGACTATACGGTGCTCATTGATTACTCCCACACGCCGGATTCTCTGGAGAATATACTCCGGACGGCCCGGGGCTTCTGCAAAGGTCGGCTGATTGCCGTGTTTGGCTGCGGCGGCGACCGGGATCCCATCAAGCGCCCCATCATGGGCGAGATCGGCGCAAAGCTGTCCGATCTGGTGGTCGTCACCTCCGATAACCCCAGAACGGAAGATCCCATGAAGATCATCGATCAGATCATGGAGGGTGTCCGCCGTACCGATACGGCTTACACGGTGATCGAAAATCGGCGACAGGCCATCCGTTGGGCCATGGATCACGCACAGGCGGGCGATGTGATCATTCTGGCCGGCAAGGGCCATGAGACCTATCAGGAAATCGGACACGAGAAATTCCATCTGGATGAGCGGGAAGAGGTTGCTGCCCATCTGATGGGGAATTGAGGTGCCATATGAAAGAAATGACGCTGAAAATGCTGGCACAGTGGTGCGGCGGAACGTTGGAACCGGCAGATACGGTGGGTACCATCACCGGCTTGCAGCACGATTCCCGCGCGGTGCGGGTGGGTGATCTGTTTGTGGCGCTGCCCGGTGAACGGGTGGACGGGCATGAATTTGTGGAGAGTGCCAGAAAGGCCGGCGCCGTGGCGGCACTGGTTTCCCACCGGGTGGACAGCTGTCTGCCCCAGATTCTGGTCAAGGACACCCTGCGGGCCTACGGCGATATTGCCCGGGAGTATCGGAAGGCTTCCGGTGTTTCCGTGGTTGCCATCACCGGCTCTGTGGGCAAGACCACCACCAAGGAAATGATCTCCTGCGTGCTTTCCGGCAAGTACCGGGTTTCCAAAACTCAGGGCAATCACAACAACGATCTGGGTCTGCCCATCACCATTATGGAAATGGCTGCCGATACGCAGATCGCGGTGCTGGAGCTGGGCATGAACCACTTTGGAGAGATGTCCTATCTGGCTTCCATTGCCCAGCCGGATATGGTGGTCATAACCAACATTGGCACCATGCACATCGAGCATCTGGGTACCCGGGAAGGCATTCTGAAGGCCAAGCTGGAGATCATGGAAGGCATTCAGGATGATGGCGTTGCCGTGTTCAACGGTGACGAGCCGCTTCTGTGGAATCTTCGGGAGGGTGCTCACCGCCGGATCTATTTCGGCATTGAAAACGATCAGTGCGATGTGGTGGCAGAGGAGATCCGTCCCATTGACGGCGGCGTGTATTTTACGGTGCGCGGCCTTGGACAGCGGTTCCAGATCTTTGTACCCCAGGAGGGCAGGCACATGGTCTACAATGCCCTGTCTGCTGTGGCGGTGGGTCTGCTGAGCGGCGTCAGCCCCGAAAGCATCCAGTATCAGCTGGGCCTGTTCCACAACACCGGCATGCGCCAGAATATCTTTGAGGAAAACGGATTTACCATCATTGAGGACTGCTACAACGCAGGGCCGGAGTCCATGGAGGCTGCCATGCGGGTACTGGGTGACCACAAAACCGAGGGCAGACGGATCGCCGTACTGGGCGATATGCTGGAGCTGGGAACCCGTGCCATGGCGGAGCACTACCGGGTGGGACGTCTTGCAGCGGCGGCAGCCGATGTGGTGCTGACCTACGGCGAGCATTCGGAGCGAATTGTGACCGGAGCCATCACTGGCGGTATGAGTTCGAAATTTGCCATGCATTTTGAAGAGCAGAAGGATATGGCCTCCACCCTGTACCGGGTGGCAAACCCCGGCGATGTGATCCTGTTTAAGGGCAGCCGCGGCATGCATATGGAGCAGGTGCTGAAGCTGTTTTTGGAAAAAAACGGAAACCCATTGACTTTTTAATGAAAATCATGGATAATAGATTGGTTTTTGAGAATTTATCCATGATTGGAGAACGGAAAAGAAGTTTCCGTCGGAAAGGAATTCCATGTCTGTTTTGATTACTGTGCTGGCAAGCTTTGCCCTTTCTCTGCTGCTGGGTAAGTGGCTGATCCCCATGCTCCGTGCCATGAAAGCGGGGCAGTCCATCCGGGAGGTGGGCCCCAAGTGGCACAACACCAAGGCCGGTACCCCCACCATGGGCGGTATCATGTTCATTGCTGCCGCACTGGTATGCGTGGTGGCTTTGGGCTGGAATGCCATGACGGAGGGTACTTATGACCACCTGATGGTGCTGGGCTTCTCTCTGGTCTATGGGACCATCGGTTTTGTGGATGACTATGTAAAAGTGAAAAAGAAGCGCAATCTGGGCCTGACGGCCCTGCAGAAGCTGGCGCTGCAGCTGGCGGCTGCTGTGGCCTATCTGGCGCTGCTGCGTTGGAACGGCAACCTGACGGCGGAAGTCTACATCCCCTTTGTGGATGTATCGCTGCCCATGAACTGGGTTCTGTACATGTTCTTTGCCGTGTTTGTGATCGTAGGCTGCGTCAATGCTGTAAACCTGACGGACGGCGTGGACGGTCTGGCAACCGGCGTGACCCTGCCGGTCATGGTGTTCTTCGCTGTGGTGGCATGGCTCAGAGGCAGTGAGACGTTGGCGCTGTTCCCTGCTGCGCTGGTGGGCGGCCTGGCAGGCTTTTTGTGCTACAACTTCCATCCTGCCAAGGTGTTTATGGGCGATACCGGCTCCCTGTTTCTGGGCGCCGCCGTCTGCGGCATGGCCTTTGCACTGGATATGCCCCTGATCTTGATCCTCATCGGCATCATTTACATCGTGGAGGCGCTGTCCGTCATTATGCAGGTGCTGTACTTCAAAGCGACCCACGGTAAGCGCATTTTTCGCATGACTCCCATCCACCATCATTTTGAGATGGGCGGCTGGAGCGAAGTGAAGATCTTTGCAGTGTTCACCGGCATCACGGTTGTGATGTGCGTGCTGGCTTGGTTCGGCATCCGGTGATCGGATAACGGGTGCCTGTGCACGGCGCGCCGGGGTCGTCGCGCCCTACAAGGTGCTGTGCGATCCGTATGTAATTGTCCATTTTGTTGGAGGTTTCATGAAGAAAACCATTCAATTTCCCACTCAGGATATAGAAGAACATGAGCGGCTTCCGGAACCGGAACGGCCCCGGGAGAAGATTCTGCTGGACGAGCGCGGTATGCTGGATATGCCGTTTTTGGTGCTGACCGTTCTGCTGGTTATCATTGGCGTGATCATGATGTTCTCTGCCAGCTATGCTTCGGCCTATGCCACGGAGGGCAGCTCTACCTACTACTTTGCCCGGCAGGGTTTGTTTGCTGTGGCAGGTATCGGAATCATGCTCTTTGTCAGCCGTCTGAACTATCAGATGTGGCGGTATCTGTCCCGGCCCATTCTGCTGGTTACCATGGGCATCATGCTGGTCACCCCTATTTTCGGTCTGACCGGCGGCGGTGCGACCCGATGGATCCGAATCGGTTCCATCCGCTTTCAGCCTTCTGAGGTTGCAAAGCTGGCAGTCATCATGAGTTATGCCCAGCTGATCGCCCGATATAAGGATAAAATGCGAACATTGCGGGGCCTGATTCCCTTTGCCGGTATTCTGGGTGTGATGGTCCTGGCGCTTCTGTTCCAGAAGCATCTGTCCGGTACGATCATCATCTGCGCTGTGGCTGCTGCCATGCTGTTTCTGGGCGGCGTGCAGGTGAAATGGTTCATCATTGCACTGGGCGGCTTTGCTGTGCTGGGTATCATCTATCTGAGCACCATGGGCTATGCGGCAGAACGAATTACCGCATGGCTGGATCCCTGGTCCGATCCGCAGGATTCCGGCTTCCAGATCATCCAGTCCCTCTATGCCATCGGTTCCGGCGGCCTGATGGGTCTGGGGCTTGGCAGAAGCCGTCAGAAATACCGGTATCTGCCGGAAGAGCACAACGACTATATTTTCCCCATTGTCTGTGAAGAACTGGGCTTTGTGGGTGCGGTGGTCATCATTCTGCTCTTTGCCATGCTGATCATCCGTGGCTACTGGATCGCCATGCATGCCAAGGACCGCTTCGGCGCACTGATGGTGGGCGGTATTTCCACTCTGATGGCCCTGCAGGTGTTTTTCAACATCGGCGTTGTGACCAACTTCCTGCCTGCAACGGGCATTTCGTTGCCGTTCTTTTCCTACGGCGGTACGGCGCTGCTGATCCAGCTGTTCGAGATGGGTCTGGTGCTCAGCGTTTCCAGAGATTGTGATAATAATCTGCTGCTATAACATTCTGCGTCTGTAGGGGACGGCCTCCCGGACGTCCCGGACTGTAATGGGACAGAGAGGCCGTCCTTTTCTGTGATAGTAAAGGGGAGAATTTACGATGCGCATTATTTTCACCTGCGGTGGAACCGGCGGACACATCAATCCTGCCATTGCGGTGGCAAAGCTCTGTCAGGAGCGGGACCCCGGCTGCGAGATCCTGTTTATGGGCGCAGAAGATGGAATGGAGAATAAGCTGGTACCCTGGGAGGGCTTCCGGCTGGAGACTCTGAAGATCTCCAATTATCAGCGGAAGCTGACCCCGGCGGGAATCTGGCACAACGTGACCACACTGGCCCATATGATGGGTTCCCTGCGGAAAGCAAAGCAGATCATCAGGGAATTCAAACCCGATGTGATCGTGGGAACAGGCGGCTATGCCAGTTTTCCTGCCCTGAAAATGGGCGCAAAGCTGGGCGTTCCCACGGCGGTGCATGAATCCAATGCCGTTCCCGGTCTGGCTACCAGAATGGTGGCAAAGGAGGCGGCCCGGATCATGGTGCCCTTCGAGGATTTCCGTAGCCGCTATGACCGACCGGAGCGGGTAGTGGTTACCGGTACGCCGGTGCGGGGGGACTTCCTCTACGCAAAGCGGGAGGATGCCCGGAAGGAACTGGAGCTGGACGAAAAGCCACTGGTGGTCTCTGCCTGGGGCAGTTTGGGTGCCCGGGAAATGAACAAGAAAATTGCCCGCTTTCTGGTACGGGAGGCGGAGGACGGCCTGTTCCGCCATGTCCATGCCACCGGCTCCTATGGCTGGCGGTGGATGCCCGAATTTGTCCGGGAGCAGGGGCTGGAGCTGGAAAAGCATCCGCAGCTGGATATGCGGGAATATATCTATAACATGCCGCAGCTCATGGCTGCGGCGGATCTGGTGATCTGCCGTGCAGGTGCAGCCACCATCAGCGAGGTCTGTGCCTCCGGTACACCCTGCATCATGGTGCCGTCGCCTAATGTGACGGATAACCATCAGGAAAAGAATGCCAGGGTACTGGAAAAGCACGGCGCTGCTGTGGTCATCCGGGAAGCCGACTGCGACGGTGACAGCCTCTATGAGACGGCGAAAAAGCTGCTTTCCGATCCGCAGACCCTCCGCTCCATGCGAACGGCTGCCAGAAAGCTGGCGGTGGTGGATTCTACGGAGCGAATCTACGGCGTGATCAAGGAACTGGCAGGGCACTGATTAGCAAACATTCTTCCTTCTGCATAGGATGGCAAAAATGCGAAGGGAGAACCTATGGAGGCTTTGATCATTGGCGGCGGAAAACCGCTGCAGGGAACGGTTTCTGTCTGTGGGGCCAAAAACGCGGTGCTGCCGGTGATGGCCGCCGCTGTGGCCCACGGCGGTACATATATTCTGCATAACTGCCCCGATATCACCGATGTTGCCCTTGCAGGGGAGATCATCCGGCATCTGGGCGGGCAGGTGCTGCGGCAGGAGCAGACCCTTTGGGTGGACACGTCAAACGTTTCCCGCTGGCAGATTCCGGCGGCACTGATGGCCCGGATGCGTGCATCGGTGCTGTTTCTGGGCGCGCTGCTTGCAAGGTTCGGTAGGGCAGTGCTGACCATGCCCGGCGGCTGTCCCCTTGGGCGCAGACCCATTGATCTCCATTTGGAGGCACTGGCACAGATGGGCGCCGGGGTCTGTTTGTATGAAAATGAGATCCACTGTGAAGCTTCGAGACTTCATGGCTGTGTGATCGAACTGCCGTTCCCCAGTGTGGGGGCGACGGAAAATGCACTGCTGGCGGCGACGGCCTGCCACGGAACGGTGCGAATTCTGGGCGCCGCCAGGGAGCCGGAGGTGGCGGATCTGGTGCGGTTCCTGCGTTCTGCCGGAGCGGAAATCACCGGCGAGGGAACGGGAGAATTGACAATATATGGCGGTGCGGCCATGGGAAATACCACCCATACAGTGCTGCCGGATCGGATCGAAACCGCCACCTATCTCTGCGCGGCGGCAGGCTGCGGCGGAGAGATCGTGCTGCAAAAGACCGATGGTGCGCTGCTGCTGCCGGTGGTGGAAGCGCTGGAGCAGGCCGGATGTCAGGTGGAATGTTCTGCCGGAGAGATCCGGCTTTCTTCTTTCGGAGAACTGCGGGCATGCGGTGGTCTGGAAACGGCACCTTATCCCGGGTTTCCCACGGATGCACAGGCGCTGGTCATGGCTGCCATGCTGCGGGCAAAGGGAAGTATCCGATTTTCGGAGAGTGTCTTTGAGCGCCGGTTCGGTCATGTGCCGCAGCTGAGAAAATTCGGTGCATGCATTGAAACTGCCGGTTCTACGGCTCTTGTGGAAGGGGTAACGGTACTCCAGGGAGCGCAGGCGGAAGGTGTGGATCTGCGGGCCTCGGCGGCACTGGTGATCGCGGCCCTGCAGGCGCAGGGAAAAAGTGTCATTACCGGATTAAAACACCTCGATCGCGGGTATGATAATCTGGAAGGGAAGCTGCGGCTGCTCGGTGCGGACATCTGCAGAGCCGATCTTTCTTCCCTCTGAGATTTCGACTGGAAATTTCCGCGGATATGGTGTATAATACTCTGTAAGTTATCCGCTTATGGAGGGTATCATGTCTAATCAGAGATATTATTCCCGCAGCCGGGCCAGAAAGCGCCGGCGGCGGCAAGCAGAATACCGGCAGACCGGTGCACTGGCGAAGTTGCTGGTCATGCTGACGGTGGTGGCTGCCATCGTATTGGGCGTGGCGATCTTCTTCCGCGTCGGCACGGTGGATGTGCAGGGAAACACCATCTATTCCACCGATCAGGTAATCATGGCCTCCGGTCTGGAAAAGGGCGATAATCTGCTCATGGTCAACCGGGCTGCCGTGGCAGGCCGGATCAAGGCCATGATGCCCTATGTGCGGGATGTCAGTGTCAGCCCGTCTCTGCCGGATACGGTGGTTATTCAGGTGCGCGAAAGCGATGTGGCAGTGCTGGTAAAGTCCGACGTGGGTGCCCAATGGTATCTGAATACCGATGGGCGCATTATGGGCACTACTGTGGAAGGCTTTCGCGGGCAGATTATCACGGTGGATGGCGTGACGGTGACAGCGCCCAAGGCAGGTGAGTCTGCAGTACCATCGGAGGGGCAGGAGCAAAGTCTCGATGCCGCGCTGCAGGTGATCCGGCAGATGGAAGGCACGGGCCTGCTGGAGCAGGTGACGAAGGTCGATGCGTCCAAAGCCTACGATCTGGTGCTCCGGTGCGGGGATCGTCTGGAGATCCGGCTGGGCGGCAACGAGGATCTGGAGTATAAGATCCAGTATCTGCAGGTTATTCTGGAGGATCTGGAGGACTATCAGATGGGTACCATCGATCTGACCTTTGACGTAGAGCGGGTGGCCCGCTTTATTGAGAAGGTCGCCAGCAGGGAAGAAGTTGCGGATTCGGAGGAATCTGGTGAGACGGAGCCTGCTCCCGAGGAATAATTTGTAATTTTTTGCGGGTTTCTTGCGATTTTCTATTGACCTGCGGACATTTACGAGATATTATAAATAGGTAAAGTTATGTGAACCGGAACAATCTGGAAGCAGTTTATACATAGGAGGAAAATTCATGCCTGATTTTGAAGAAAAAGTCGTTTCCATAAAGGTCATCGGTGTCGGCGGCGCCGGTAACAATGTTGTAAACCGGATGCTGGCAGCCGGTGTCGGCGGCGTTGATTTCGTCGTTGTGAACACCGATAAGCAGGATCTGAATAAGTCCAACTGCAAGAATAAGCTCCAGATCGGCGAAAAGCTCACCGGCGGTATGGGCGCAGGCTCCAAGCCGGAGATCGGTCAGAAGTCTGCCGAGGAATCCAAGGCTGCCATTGCCAAGCTGCTGGAAGGCACGGACATGGTCTTTATCACTGCCGGCATGGGCGGCGGTACCGGTACCGGTGCAGCTCCCATCATTGCGGATCTGGCTCATGAGGCCGGTATCCTGACCGTCGGCGTTGTCACCAAGCCCTTCAAGTTTGAGGGCGCCAACCGCATGAAGCAGGCTGAGATGGGTATCAACAACCTGTCCGACAAGGTCGACAGCCTGATCATCATCCCCAACGACCGTCTGAAGTACGTCACCGATCAGAAGATCACCTTTGCCAACGCATTCGGTATCGCCGATGATGTGCTGAAGCAGGCCGTGCAGTCCATCTCCGAACTGGTGGGCTATTCCGAGCATGTGAATATCAACCTGGACTTTGCCGACGTGTCTGCCATCATGAAGGATGCAGGCCGCGCACACATGGGTCTGGGCTCCGCCACCGGCCGCGACAAGGCCGAACAGGCTGCCATGGCTGCCATCGCCAGCCCCCTGCTGGAGACCTCCATCAACGGCGCCATGGGCGTGCTGATCAACATCACCGGTTCCTCCGATCTGGGTCTGGACGATGTGGAAACTGCCGCTTCCATCGTGCAGGAAGCCGCCAATCCCGAAGCCAATATCATCTTCGGTTCTGCCTTTGATGACAGCCTGCAGGATGAAATGCGCGTTACCGTCATTGCCACCGGCTTTGACGAGAAGAGAGCTGCCGCGGCTCCCCGCGTAGGCGCTTTCTCTTCCGCTGTGGAAAAGTCCAAGCCCGTGGTGGAAGATGACAGCGACATCGATGCTATCTTCAAGATCTTCAACAAGAACTGATTTCGATCAAAAAACAGCAGAGCGCCAAGCGGCGCTCTGCTGTTTTTATAAATTGACAATGGACAATTGACAGTTGACAATGAAGGTATCCGCTTCGCGGATGATTTGGAACAACGGCGCGCCGGGGTCGTCGCGCCCTACAGGAAACTGTTCAAATCACAAAGAAGAAAATGCTGAAGAACTGCAGGATGCTGCCCAGTACCACGAACAGGTGGAAGATGGAGTGCATATAGCGTCGGGTTTTGCCCAGACCGTAAAGCACAGCACCGACGGTATAGGCAATGCCGCCCAGCAGCAGCAAAAAAAAGCCCCAAAATCCCATTGCCTGCAGGGTGAGCTTGATGGCAAAAATAATGCACCAGCCCATACCAATATAACAGATCATGGAAAATACCGCGTACTTCTTCAGATCTATGGCTGTCAGGGTGGCTGCCAGTGCAGCGCAGCCCCAGATCACTCCGAACATGATCCATGCGGTAACAGGGCTGATCGGGCGGATGGAACAGAACAGCACCGGTGTATAGGTTCCGGCGATGAGGAAATAGATGGTGCAGTGATCCAGAACCTGCAGCACCTTTTTGGCGGTGCAGGCGTGCAGGCCGTGATAGACACTGGACATGGTGTAGAGCGCAATCAGGGAAATGCCATAGATGCTGCTTCCCACGATGGCCCAGGGATCCCGGTGCAGCGCCGAAAAGATCACGCACAGCACCAGGGCCGCAACACCGAGACCGCCGCCTACGATATGGGAGGTCATGTTGAAAATCTCTTCACCCCTGGTGTAATCGGGCAGAAGCCGGTCGGACAGTCTGGTTCGTTTCATGCAGAATACCTCCTTTCCAGGTTTCTGGTATTATAGCGCAAAGACGTTGAGATTGCAACAAAAAATTGTTTCTGAAAAAGGACTTTACTTTTATTCTTTAGGGTGTTAAAATAATAGATACTAAAATGATGACTGGGAGGAACCTGCCTTGAACAATCGGAAAAAGCACTCCAATCCGGATAACGAGCTCTATAAGGCGATCCTGAAGCTGGAAAATCTGGAAGAATGCTATAACTTTTTTACGGATCTGTGCACTGTATCGGAAATGAAGGCCATGGAGCAGCGTTATGAGGTGGCCAAGCTCCTCAATCAGGGTATGATTTACAATGATATTCTGGAGCAGACCGGCGCCAGCAGCGCCACCATCAGCCGTGTCAACCGCAGCCTGAACTATGGCACTGATACTTACCGGGTACTGTTTGCCCGCCTGCAGGAGAGCGAGGAGGGCGAGACTTGAGCGCCTATGAAGCGCTGGCATGCTCCTACGATTCCCTGACCTACGATATCCCCTACGAAAAGATGCTCGATTACATGGAGGCGCTGCTGCATAGGCATGATGTCCGGCCCCAATCGGTTCTGGATCTGGCCTGCGGCACCGGCTCCATGTCTGTGTTGCTGGCAAAGCGGGGATATCAGGTTTTGGCGGCGGATCTTTCGGAGGATATGCTGGCCATGGCGTGGGAAAAGGCTGCGGAGCTGGAAAACCCGCCCTTTTTCATCTGCCAGAGTATGCAGCGGCTTCGCCTGCCCTATGCGGTGGACTGGGTGGCGTGCTGCCTGGACAGCCTGAACTATGTGACCGATCCGGAGGACTGCCGTAAGGCATTTCAGCGGGTGTTTGCCAGTCTGTCGGAAGGCGGCGCTTTTGTCTTTGATATCAACTCGGAAGAAAAGCTCCGCGGTTTGGACGGCCAGGTGTTTCTCGATGAGAACGAGGACACCTACTGTGTCTGGCGGGCGGAGTTTGACCCGGAGGTGAATATCTGCTTCTACGGCATGGATATTTTCCAGAGAACCGGCAAAGATCTCTGGGAGCGCAGCTTTGAAGAGCACCGGGAGTATGCCTATTCGGTGGAGCAGCTGACCGGGTGGCTTCGAGAGGCGGGCTTTGCGACTGTGGAGGTCTACGGCGACCGTAGCTTTGAGGCGCCGCAGCCCGGTGAACAGAGAATCTATTTTTACGCACAGAAGGGATAATTATGGGAGAACTTGTACGCGCCATGACCCGCGACGGCTTTGTAAAGGCAGTTGCGGTCACTACGGCGGATATTGTGGAACGAGCCAGACAGATTCATAAGACCCTGCCTACGGCTACGGCAGCATTGGGGCGGCTGCTTTCGGCGGCTTCCATGATGGGCAATATGCAGAAGGTGGAGAACGGCTCCATCACCCTGCAGGTCAAGGGTGGAGGCCCGTTGGGCACCGTGCTGGCGGTGTCGGATGCGGTGGGCAATGTGCGGGGCTATGTGCATAATCCGCAGATCAGCCTGCTGGAAAAATACCGCGGCAAGCTGGATGTGGGCGCCGCTGTGGGTACCGACGGAATGCTGACGGTCATCCGGGATCTGCAGATGAAGGAACCCTATGTGGGCAGCGTCCAGCTGGTTTCCGGTGAGATCGCGGAGGATATCACCGAATATTTTGTCCAGAGTGAGCAGACCCCGACGGCCTGTGCCCTGGGGGTTCTGGTGGATACGGATCAGAGTGTCCGTGCCGCTGGCGGTTATCTGATTCAGCTGCTGCCCGGTGCGCCCGATGACATCATCGACAAGATCGAAGCGGGTATTCAGAAGGGTGGTGCGGTGACGACGATTCTGGATCAGGGTCTCAGTGCGCAGCAGCTGCTGGAAACGGTCATGGAGGATCTGGATATTGAGATTCTGGAGACCACTGCCGTGGAATACCGGTGCTACTGCACCCGGGATCGGGTCACGGCGACCCTGATCAGTCTGGGTGAAAAAGAACTGCGGCAGATCGTGGAGGAAGGGGAAACCATCCATATCGAATGTCAGTTCTGCGATACAATTTATGACTTTACACCCGGGGAAATTGAGGAAATCCTGAAGGAAATCTAACTTTTCAACAAATAACAAAAAAGTCAAAAAATTGCTTGACAAACAGGTGGTTGCTGTGTATAATAATACCCGTCGCTGAGAGATGCGGCCCTTGGGAGCATAGCTCAGCTGGGAGAGCACATGCCTTACAAGCATGGGGTCACAGGTTCGAGCCCTGTTGTTCCCACCACCATCTGGCCCGGTGGTGCAGTCGGTTAGCACGCCAGCCTGTCACGCTGGAGGTCGACGGTTCGAGTCCGTTCCGGGTCGCCATTTAAAAAGAGGTGAGCAAAGCTCACCTCGCCATATGCCTCTGTAGCTCAGTTGGTAGAGCAGTGGACTGAAAATCCACGTGTCGTTGGTTCGACTCCGACCGGAGGCACCATTTGCGGGTGTAGCTCATCCGGTAGAGCGCCACCTTGCCAAGGTGGAGGTAGCGAGTTCGAGCCTCGTCACCCGCTCCAAAATGGCAGCATAAGGAACGCAAATGCGTTCCTTATGTTTTAACCGAATATGGTGACGTGGCCAAGCGGTAAGGCAAAGGTCTGCAAAACCTTCATTCCCCGGTTCAAATCCGGGCGTCACCTCCAAAAAGAAAAGACACGCATCGCGTGTCTTTTCTTTTTGGAAACGAAGTGCGCCTGATGGCACGTGAAGTTTGCTTTGCAAGTGTTTGGGGGCATGCTTCACTTCATTTTGCGTTATCAGCGCAAAACTTCACTATGCTGAAAGCATTCCGGAATTGCGGATTTCGTGGAATTTGACCCCGGCTACGCCATCAAGTTCACCATCAACCGTCTGCGTCCCTTCGGTTCCTTCGGCGAAGGCGACGTGTTCGGTTGCCACCCGCCTCTGTACGATGTGGAGATCCCTGTTCCCGACGATTTCGAATAAGAAAAGTTCCGGGTTGGGAGCGGGCAAATCAAACAGCATCATAATAAAACGGGATACGGCATGACTGAAATCATGCCGTATCCCGTTTTAAACCCCATGGCAGAGGTTTGATCTGCACCTAATCCTTCATGTTTTTTTTGTAGCCTGCTGTTTTTGTTTTAATATTTTGTTGATTCTTTCTGTATTCCTTCTGATTATGGAATAAATGATCGCCCAAATTGCCAGATAGCCAAGAATAAAAATACCGGAAAAAACCAAAATCGGCGTTGTGCCCCATTCCAGCCAGCCGTTGAGCAGATAGGTGCCCAAATAGCTGATATACAAAACGCCGCCGTGAATGGAAATCGCCACCATCAGGGGCAGCTGTTCGATCTGATAAATGACATTCATGCCGCCCGCAATAAAGGCAAGTGCGGATAAGGAAAAGATTCCAAGGCAGATCTGATGGACTGTCAGGGCCTCTACGGCAGCATGATGATGCAAAATCAGATACAGGATCGCCAAAACAATCGGTCCCAAACCGCAGGCCATCAAACCACGGCGAAAAAACTCCAAAACATGCTTTCTCATATTCCTTCATATCTCCTTCTGATTTCCGCAAAACAACGTCTGGAAACGTATTCCCGATAACCGCATTGGAATACGGCATCCACACCGCCGCTGACTACGGCGTTGAACTGCGCGATACGATGCTCGTTGGCAAGGGACGACTTGTTGATGCGGATAAAATAAGAGGGTAAAACGGCCTCCAAATCTCGAAGCCTGTCCTGGATACGATAGTGCTTACCGTTCGCATCAATAGCAATCACTTTCCTGTCAAAGATGGTGATGCACTCTATTTCCTGAAAGGTCAGCTTTCGTATCTCATCATCCCTATATCCCATGATGCTGTCCGCACCGGAAAAGCTGCAGACGAGATTTTCGACCTGCTGTGTCAGAGAGGAAGGTGCATGAACGATCGCAATGATTTCTTCTTCTGCATCTTTGTCGATAATGAGTTTGTATTTCATCGCCTCAAATCCTTACTGTTTTTTCATTTGCCTGAGGAAACAGAACACAGCCGCCGCTGCTGCAGCTGCACCGTACAACTGTACCGGAATAATGTGTGCTGCTGCATCCTCAAGATTTCCGTTAAATAATGCCTTTTCCATTTCTGCTGCATGGAAAAAGGGGAGCCCATTGGCAATTTTTTCGAAAACCCCTCCCACCAGCTTCAAATCAAACCACACTCCCGAAAGCCATGCCGAGAGATTGGTCAGCAGAGCACCGCAAATGCCGCCAACCTGTTTCACGCCAAAAACACTGCCGCACAAAAGCCCCAATGCAATATTGAAAATCGCCATAGGGATGATCCCGATGACAGCATATACAATATTGGTGCTGACAGTCAAGCCCAAAGGAATCGCAAACAGATAGCAGATCACGGTCTGCCCGACGGCAATGGGCAAAAGCGGAAGCATATATCCCAGAATAAAGTCGATTCCTGTAAGGGGCGTTGTGTACAGCCTCTGCAAGAGCGCGCTTTCCCGGTCCCTGGCGATCAGGGTTGCGGAAAAAAGGGTCATGAACGAAAGGCCAAATACGGTAATGCCCGGTGTCAATGTATCGATTTCAAACAGGCTTACCGGAATGTTTGCCTGCATCGCGCTCAAAAGCAGCAGCAAAATCAAAGGAAACCCCAGACCGAAACCAAGATTGATTGGATCGCGCAAAATCTCCTTTGTGCATCTTTTGGCAAAGGGCATCATTCTCATACCGCGTCCTCCTTCACAATGGAAACAAAGGCTGTTTCAAAATCGCTTGTTCCAGCCATTCTGTTTAATTCTTCCACCGTTCCTGCCGCGAGAAGTCTGCCTTCTTTCATAATGCCGATGCGATCAGAAAGTTCCTTTGCTTCTTCCATGTAATGTGTGGTCAGGATCATCGTTATCTTTCCTTTCAAAGAGCGGATCACCTCCCAGAGATCGTGCCGTGCAATGACATCCAGACCAAGGGTGGGTTCGTCCAGAAACAGGATCTGCGGTTCGCTGATCAGGGCCATGGCAATGCTGACACGGCGCTGCCAACCGCCGGATAACTTGCCGGCCTTTCTGCGCAAAACGGAATCCGGAGTAAATTGTCCGGAAAGTTCCTGGATCTTTGCTTTGGTTTTTTCTTTAGAAAACCCGTGGATGCCGCAGATCAGTTCCAGATTCTCCTTCACAGTAAGGTTCGGCGCAACGGCAGTCTCCTGCGGAGATACCCCGATCAGCCGTTTTACCTGTTCCGATTCCTTTGTAATACTGTATCCGCCTACAATGGCATCTCCACCTGTAGGCTTTGTCAGACAGGAAAGCATTTTGATCGCTGTGGTTTTTCCTGCTCCGTTCACACCCAACAGGGAAAACAATTCCCCCTGCTGAATTGCCAGATTCAGCTTGTCCACGGCAGTCAAGGTTTTGTACTGCTTGACAAGCTCTATTGTTTTAATTGTTTGCATTTTTTCGTCCTCCTCATTTACAAGTACGATTATAATAAATGAAAATGAAGAAGTGTTGTTTTTTGCCTGTTCGGTCGTTTCCGGTGTCTCATCGGTTAAAGAATGAAAAAGGCGATACCCGGTTAGCAAAACCAAGTATCGCCCAGTTTCGTGATTGAAAATTGTGCTGCAGCCGGAAGTGCCTCAACCGGAGTTTTTGATGGGTGTCCTGATAGAACTGCACCACGAAGTCCTTAAAGGCCAGTTCTTCCTTGGTAAATTCCCGGTTCTTGTTCCAGTACAGGCACTGCTCCCAGCGGGTCTTTTTGTCACTCAGGGGGATACATTTGATCCGTCCCGTGGTATGCTGGGTGTATTGGGTGGTAAAGGAAATCCCGCGGCCGTTGGCAACCATGTACTGACAGACGCTGAAGGAGAATTCGTTTGCCCGCTTCCGGGGTAAAACCGTGGTCCTGAAAGGTTTTTCGCAGCTGCTTGTTCAGGGACTGCTCTGCCATGGAACGGAAGTATTTCAGCTGCAGCAATTCTATGGGGAGACCTCCTTCGGCATGGCTTTTCATTATTGTCATATATTTGAAAAATGTAAATGTTATGAAGAAAATCCTGCTTAACGTGAAAGTTATGCAGAGTTGTGCCGCAATTAGTCGACAGGGTAAGTCTCGTGCGCTATAATAAGGCCGATACAGACGGAGAAATGGTGAGGTAGAAGCATGTTTGTAGTCGGAATCATTCTGGTATTTCTTTTGATGAGCGCTGTCAGTCTACTCTCCAGCAGACGGGTGAGCAATGCATCGGATTTCGATTCCGCCAGCGGAAAGGCTTCCTCTCCTGTGGTGGCGGGCGCCATTATCGGTACACTGGTGGGCGGTTCCTCCACGGTGGGTACGGCACAGCTGGCCTATCATTATGTGCTCTCAGCCTGGTGGTTTACCCTTGGCGGCGGCATTGCCTGCCTGATTTTGGGCGTGCTGTGTACCCAGAGCTACGCGCAGGCGGTCTTTGCCGGAAAAACCGATCAGGAAGCCAGAAAAGGCGCGCTGATCAGCGACTGCCTGATACCTCCCATCGGCATCGGCGGTATTCTTGTGGGATTGTATATGAGAAGCTATGCGCCGCAGCTGCAGTCGGCAAAGCTGGCGTTTTCTCAGTTTATCATGGAACATTTATCCCCGCTTCTGGCAGGTGTGGTGATGGCAACACTGCTCATTATCATTGTGGGCACGGGCGCAGGCCTGTCGCTGGAATCAGCAGCGTGGTATATAATGATGTTGCAAAGAAGCTTCTGCGGAAAGCGCCCGATAAGAAGGGGCAGCTGGTGTTTTTGCGGGTGATCATCGTGGTGGTGCTGTTGGCGGCAGGTGTGCTGTCCATGGTCGTCAGTCCGCTGGTTATCCTTGTGCTGGGTGTGACAAATCTGCCGGTGGGTGATCCGCTCTTTGCCGGTGTACTGGTCTCGGTGCTATTCTGCGGCATAGGCTTAATTGTCTTTTGAGACTGTCTAAAAACCTATTTTTGCGGGGTGCACCAAAGGCTCCTTTGTGTAAAGGGCGCGACGCGTTAAAAAAACATGCCGGTGGCATGTTTTTAGCCAAAGCGGGGAGCAAGCTGTGCTTGCGACCTGGGCCGAAGGCTGGCAGCCGTAAGGCTGACTGAGGGATTGCTGTGTAGGAAGATCCGTAATCTCCGAAAACCACGGAAGTATTGCAACTTTTCTCTATAACAACCCCTCCGGTTCGCCTTCGCTCACCACTAGCGCCCCCCCTTTTGTCGCCTGCGGCGACATTTCCCCCGCCGGGGGAATCACCCCTTACACAGGGGAGGCTCGTGCTGCCAACCACATCGGACTTTTTTGACAGTCTCACACCGCTGCAATTACAGCGGTGTTTGGATTGTAAAACGACAACCACGGGCTATGCCCGTGGCTCTAAAAAGGTTATACCTATGAGTAGTCCCGCCGCAGCGGGAGCCTCCCTCTGACGAGGAAGGTGGATTTTGCGAAGCAAAAGACGGAGGGAGAGAAAACGTTAAAGGAATTTCTCCCCCCCAGTCTCGCGCAAGCGCTCGACAGCCCCCTCGTCAGAGGGGGCTGATAAAAAGTCCCACCACCAACTGAAGTTGGCAGCG
>JAZSCX010000018.1:0-10247 GCA_045530865.1 Candidatus Avilachnospira sp. | reverse complement strand
CCCTATTCACTATTCTTTTTTCTATTTGTCACACATCATTGTAACACCTACAAAACCACCTCCCCTCAAGGGGCGGCATATATTGACATTTGCTGTCGAATCCTGTAAAATATTATGTGAACCTTTCCGAACAGGAGGGATACCTATGCCCATTGACACCTTTGACATGGACGTGGATGATCTGCTGGATGATATCCACCGGATGATCGACGACGAGCCTCCCGAGGAGGATTCTCTGCCATCAAACCCCGCAGAGCTGGACCTGCACGATTTCTTTCCGAAGCCGCCCATGGATCTCGGCCCGGACATTCTGCCCCCGCCCCCCAAGCCTGCAGCCAAGCCCAAGCAGCAGTGGGAGGGAGGCAACTGGACCCAGACCCAGCGGCTGCCCCGCCATGTGGCGAAGCTGCAGAAAAATCAGGCCCAGGCCTATGCCGAGTGGCTCTATGCGCAGGAGGACAATCCTCCCATTGCTCCTGTGCGGGAGCGGCCCAGACAACGGCAGAGCGCTGCCTACGAAGAGCTGCCGGACTACAACGCCGCACCGCCGAAAAAAAAGGCCGGTCACGGCTTCCGGAATTTTGTGATCTTTTTGCTGATCGTGGCCATTGCCCTGCTGGGCGTGGTGGCATTTCTGCTGCCGGTGCAGCCCACAGCTGCCGGCAGCTCCGACCGAAGAACCGGCGTTTCCACCATTTTGCTGGTGGGCACCGACGCCGGCGGCACCCGCACCGATACCCTCATGCTTCTGACCGTGAATCGCCCCGCCCGGAGCCTTTCACTGGTCAGCATCCCCCGAGATACGCTGGTCAACGGCGGCTACACCGTGCCGAAGATCAATTCGGTCTACGGCGCCAACAGCGGCGGACAGGTGGGTATGGATATGCTGATGACCCGGGTGGCCGAGTGTATCGGCTTTCGCCCCGATGGGTATATTCTGGTAAAGCTGGAAGCCTTTGAAGCGCTGGTGGATGCCTTGGGCGGCGTGGAATTCGACGTGCCCGTGGATATGTATTACAACGATCCCAGTCAGGATCTGTATATCGACCTGAAGGCCGGAAAGCAGACCCTTTCCGGCGAGGAAGCCCTGGGCGTGGTTCGTTTCCGCAGCGGCTATGCCGATGCGGATCTGGGCCGTGTACAGGTGCAGCGGGATTTCCTTTCCGCCCTGCTGAAGCAGGCTGTCAGCGCAGAGGGCGTGCTCAAATCGCCCATTCTGCTGCAGACTTTGATGGAAAACATGGATTCCGACCTTTCCGCAGCCCACTATCTCTGGCTGGCGGAGAGCGTACTGGTGGCAGACCGGTCTGACATTCAGACCGCCACCCTCCCCGGTACGGCGCAGAATGTTGCCGGCGGCTCCTATTATGTGCTGGATCCCGCCTCCGTGGCCCAGACCGTCAATACCTACTGCAACCCCTATGAGACGGAGATCACCGTCATGCATCTGAATATCAGAAGTAATTGACAATGAAAAAGCGGCGCGCCCTACAGGATATGCTGTAGGGGCGACCATTGGTCGCCCGTTGGGCAGTACAGTGCGGAAGATGACTGCCTGCACACGGGCGGTTGGTAACCGCCCCTACGAACACCAACGATGGTGCATGTTGAATTCAAAAGAGAGGCTTTATCATGGAAGAAGCATTTTACATCGATCCGAAGAAATACTACGGACGGCCTGTCCGTTCCACCGGCGCGGAAACTGCCGCCGATCCCATTGACCGCATTCCCGCTGAGCTGGCCTGCTATGACCTGCTGGACAGCCTCGGCATCGTCTACGGACGGGTGGATCACAGCCACGCCGATACCATCGAAGCCTGCCATGAGGTGGAAAAGGTGCTGGGCTGGCCGGTTTGTAAGAACCTGTTCCTCTGCAACCGCCAGAAAACCCAGTTCTATCTGCTGATGCTGGACGGCGACAAGGTGTTCAAGACCAAGGATCTCAGCAAGCAGCTGGGCGTTTCCCGCCTGAGCTTTGCCACCGCCGAAGATATGGTGGAAATGCTGGGCGTGCATCCCGGTTCTGTGACGGTGCTGGGTCTGATGAACGACCCGGAAAACAAGGTGCAGCTGGTCATGGACAAGCCCGTTTATGAGGCGGAGAATGTTTCCTGCCACCCCTGCATCAGCACCTCTACCCTGGTCATGAGCCGGACGGATCTGCTGGAAAAGCTGCTGCCCGCTGTGCATCACGAACCCATTGTGGTGGATCTGCCCCTTCCGGAGGAAGAATAATGGTAGGGCGGGGGCTTGCCCCCGCCGTTTTGTATAGGAGGAATTGCATGCTTGTATCTGTGACCACGCCGGTGAAGGAACGCCATAAGGCCATGCTGGAGGCCGCTGCCGCCGGCCGCTGCGAAATCGCCTATGAAATGGCGCCCGATGCGGAGATCCTCATCGGGGATCTGTCGCCCCGGGCACTGCAGCCTTTTCAAAATCTGAAATGGTTCCATTTGGTCTGGGCCGGTGTGGACCGGTACAGGCCGGAGGATTTTCCTGCCGAGGCGCAGTTCACCAACGGCTCCGGCGCCTATGGCGTGACCATTGCGGAGCACATGGTCGCCTGTATGCTGGCGTTGTACCGGCAGCTGCGGCACTATGACCGGCTGCAGCAGGCGCACTGCTGGGATCCCCACTGGCAGGAGGGCACACTGGAGGGCAAAACCGTGCTGATCTTGGGTGCGGGCGACATCGGCTGCGCTTTGGCGAAGCGGCTGCGGGGCTTTGACTGCAACATCATCGGCATCCGCAGGACGGAAGGCATCCTGCCCGGATTTGACGAGATGTATACCCTTGACCAACTGGACACCCTGCTGCCGCAGGCCGATGTGGTGGCAGGCTGTCTGCCCGGCACGAAAGAAACCGCGGGATTGCTGAACGAAGGCCGTCTGCGAATGATGAAGCCCACGGCGCTGCTGCTGAACTGCGGCCGGGGCAGTCTCATCGACACGGCTGCGCTGGAAACCGTGCTGTTGGAGGGACATCTGGGCGGCTGCGCTTTGGATGTGACAGATCCAGAGCCTTTGCCGGAAAGCAGTCCCCTGTGGGACATGGAGCAGGTCATTCTGACGCCCCATATCTCCGGCGCCAGCTTTGGCCATGTGCAGGAGATGGAGGATCGGATCTACGCCCTTGCTGCGGAAAACCTGCGGCGGTATCTGGAGGGGGAAGCGCTTCTGAACCGGGTGGACTTCTCCGCAGGCTACAGAGTGCGGTTCTCCGGCAAGAGCGGCGAACAGGCAGAGAAAAACCTGCCCGTCATGGGCGAATAAAAAACGGGCCAGAGGCCCGTTTTCTTATTTTGTACACACGAAAACCATGGGCTATGCCCATGGTTCTAAAAAGACTATGCCTATGAGTAGTCCCGCCGCAGCGAGAGCCTCCCTCTCCTCCGCGCTAAGAGCCGCCCTGCGGGCGGGTGTGATGACGGAGGGAGAGAAAGCGTTGAAGCTATTTCTCTCCCCCAGTCTCGCGCAAGCGCTCGACAGCCCCCTCGTCAGAGGGGGCCAATAAAAGCCCCACCGCCAACTGAAGTTGGCAGCGGGGCAAGTATGCGATAGGAGTACGCTTCGGGAGCCTTAAGGCTCTGCCGGCATCAGCCCCTTATAGGGGCAGAGCAGGCCACCCGTTTTACGGGTGGTCCTGACTTGCAGTAGTGCGGTTCCATGATAGGTTTGTCTTTTTTCGGAATGATTGCCAATAACGCCGTAGGGCGGCCAGAGGTCTGGCCGCCGCTGCAGACATTTGAATTTACAGTGTAACCTTCAGCCATTGCTTCACGTTTGCCAGCCACTGGTGGGCACGGGCAGCATCCGGAGACAGATCATCGCAGGTCTCCTCGTCTGCCGTTGCCAGACCGTGAGGGCCGTGGGGGTAGATGTGCAGCTCCATGGGGATCCCGTGCTGTGCCAGCGCCTGGGCATAGAGAATCGTATTCATCACCGGCACCAGCTGATCTTCGACTGTCGTCCAGAGATAAGTGGGCGGTGTGTTGCCCGATACCAGCTTGTCACAGGAGAAGGCGGGAAGCGCCTCCTCCGCAAGGCTGCGGCCGCTGACGTTCTCGATGCTCTCAATATGGGTGACATTGGGATCGGAAGAGATCACCGGGTAGCACAGCACCGAAGCCTGCACCGGCTTGCTATCGGGGAACACGGCCCGAACCTCGGGGCAGTTGTAGGCGTTGGAATAATGGGCCGCCAGATGACCGCCGGCAGAGAAGCCCATGATAGCTACCCGGTTGGGGTCGCACTTCCATTGTGCGCTGTTGGCGTGAATCAGCTCCATGGCTGCGGCAACCTCCAGCAGCTGGGTGGGGAACCGGTTGGGGGCAACGGAGTAGTTCAGCATGAACACGCAGTAGCCCTCCGCAAGGAAGTGCATGGCAACGGGCTCGCCCTCCCGGTCAGCCACGAACCGGTAGGCGCCGCCGGGACACAGCAGGATACAGGGGCGGCGGCTGCCGCTGAGGTTCGGCATTTCCACAGGGCTGTAATCCCGGGGAATGTAAAGGGTCAGGGTGGGATCACAGCCGTTTTTACTCAAAAACGGAAAGCGGTCTTTCAGATGAATCAATTCGTAATGCATAGCGGTCTCCTTCTGCCGATCAGACAATGACTTCCGGCTGATGGTTGGCGATGCCGCTGGCGGCGTTGATCTCCACGGCGGGTTCGCCCTTGAGACCCTCCGCTTCGAAGATGACGATCTCGTTTTCTTCCTTCAGCAGCTTGCCGGGGATATACAGGGCGGTCAGAGGCCCTCTGTCCCAGTAGCGGCCCAGGTTGAAGCCGTTGACGAAGATCAGACCCTTGGTGAAGTTTTCAAAATGGACGAAGCAGGAATTCTGGTTTTCTGCCCGGAAGGTGCCCCTGAAGAAGGCGGGGGAGGGGGAATCGGTGTGGGGCTGGTACTGAACGGAGGAAATATCCTCAAATTCCAGACAGGTGACGTCCCAGTTGAACAGCACCTTGCCGGGGTTGTGGACTTCATCACCCCAATGGCGGGTCAGGACGATGCTGTCGGTGATGCCCTTGCGGTCACCGGCCATGAGTTCTTCGCCGTAGCACAGACGGCCCATGTTTTCCACCAGAACTTCCAGCGTATCGCCGCTGCGGACCATGTAATCCAGCTTGATGGGGCTTTCATCCTCGCTGCGCATCCGGATGGCGATGAGCTTGCCGTTGAGGAACACATAGGCCCGGTCCCGGATGCCCTTGAGCTTGATGGCGTTGCAGTCGGCATCGTAGTCAAAGGTCTTTTTGTAGAGAATGTAGCCGGTGGCCTGATCGTATTCCTCCATGGATTCGGCAACCACGCTCTTCTGCGTTCTGCCGATCTGCAGATTGTCAAACAGTCCGGCGGACTGGGTCAGGGTGACTTTGCCGATGGTCTGCAGCTGGGGGGACTTGGGCAGCTCGGGCATATTGCCGTCGGGATAATACTTTTTCAGAGCCTCGCGGATGATGGCGTATTTCTCCGTGTAGCCGCACCATTCGGAGATGGCGGCGTCATAGTCATAGCTGGTGACCACGGGGCAGTATCTGCCGGCGCCCATGACGCAGTCCTGCGCACCGTTCATAAAGCCGAAGTTGGTGCCGCCGAATACCATATAAATATTGAAGCTGGTATCGGTGGAGGCAAAGTAATCGAAGGTTTTCCGGGTGATCTCGGGGTCAACCTTGGTGTTTTCCGGATATCCCCAGTCGGTGAAGTTGCCGGCCCAGTATTCTGCCACAAAGTGAGGTGCATCGGGATCGTATTCATCGATGATGCGGAATTCCTCGTAGGAGGCTTCGCCGCCGAAGTCCACGGCTGCGGTCATATGGATGCCGGAGCGGCCGGTGGAGAGATAGTAGCGGTTGGAGCCGTCGGAATTGAACAGCAGGCAGTCCATACCGGCGTCGCGGTAGACCTTCTCTACGTCCTTCAGATATTCAAAATCATCGCCGAAGGAGCCGTATTCGTTTTCCACCGCCAAGGCGATGACCGGGCCGCCGTTGGTGTCCAGCAGAGGCTTGATCATGGGCAGCAGCACATCGAACCAGCCCTTCAGGAGGGACAGATAGGGCTCGGTCTTGCAGCGCAGACGGACGTTGTATTCCTTTTTCAGCAGCCACGCGGGCAGACCGCCGTTGTCCACCTCGGCGCAGATGTAGGGGCCTGCGCGCAGCAGCACCTTCAGGCCCACCTGCTCGGCGGTGCGGACGAAACGCACCAGATCCAGCGTGCCGGAGAAGTCGTACTGTCCCTTTTTCGCCTCATGGAGACTCCACGGGATGTAGGTTTCCAGCGTATTGAGGCCGAGGGCCTTCATTTTCAGCATGATTTCTTCCCAGTATTCCGGCAGAGCCCGGAAATAGTGGAATGCACCGCTGCGGATGACGAATTCTTCCCCATCGAGATAGAATTTTTTATTCTTTCTGGTTAACATAATGTATGTTCCTTTGCTTTAGATTTGCAGCACTTTTTTGGAAAAGATGGACTGTTCGAAGGTTCGCACAGTCCATCTTGTTTACATATCAGTCTTTTGCGGGGGGATATTCGTTGCAGAGCAGGCGGAAGGGGGGCTCGTCCTCTTCGATGGTGGGGAAGCGGCCCAGGGGGTTCAGGAAGTGGTTGTCGTTGGAGTCATCGTTGACCATGGAGACCTCACCGATCAGGACGGGGCCCTTGCCATTTTCGGGAATGATGAACTCATGGTAGTAACCGGGGTACAGGGAAACGCTGTCGCCGGGCTTCAGCACGATGGTGGTGCCGGCGGGCACGAAGTACCGGCGGCCGTCCTGGAACACTTCCACGTCGGTATCGGCCAGCTTGCCGTCCTCCATGGAGGTGGAGTTGTACATGGTGAAGTGGATATCATTGCCGCCGCGGTTGATCAGATCCTCCATCTTGGAATAGTGGTAGTGCATGGGGGACACCTGACCGGGGTAGCACATGATGAGCTTTTCGGCATAAGCCTTGGTGTACTTGGGGTTATGGACGTTACCGTTGCGGACGGTGATCAGAGCCAGACCCAGATGCTCGAAGTCGCCTTCGCCGTAGTCGGTCACGTCCCAGCCCAGCATATTGTCGCGAATCTCGTCATATTCATGACCCTTGGTTTCCCACTCTTCGGGAGTGAAGTGCAGATAGGGAGGAATGGCAAACTTGTACTCCTCCAGCAGTCTTTCAAAGTCCTTGATAACGGCATTGATCTTAGAACGCTTCATAATGGGTTTTCTCCTTTCAGTCAGTCAGCATAGCATCGCGCTGTGCTTCCGTTTCCGCGATGGCCTCTGCGGTTTTCAGAATGGTAAAGGAAAGACGATAGGTCTCCTTTGCAAAGGGGGCGATGGTGTGGAGGTCGCCCCGGGCCTCATGGTACTTTCTGCCGTAGACACTGGAATTGGAGGGCTCCAGACCCACCACATAGTCACCGGTCTTCAGGGACATCCATTCCATGAAGTAAGGCTGCACCTTCCGGTCGAAATCCAGCCGGATGCCGAAGCCCAGTTCGTCATTGACCAGGGCGGCGAAGGAATTGCCGTTTTCATCCTCTGCCAGCTCGTGGAGGAACACATATTCCGTTTCCCCGTCCTTGGGCGCGCCCACAGTCTGCCAGCAGTCCAGATGCTCGTCCGACCACGGCTCTCTGCCCTTTACAGATTTGGAGGGCAGCACCAGCCGTGCACCGGGAGCCAAAAACGGATAGCCGAAGTTGCAGTGATACATCAGCATCAGCTGGGCTTCCTCGGCGGTCTGGTTTTCCACTTCGTCAATGATCTCGATTTTGCCGGAGCCGTAAACGGAGCGGATCTTCCGCCGCAGCACCAGATTAGCGCCGAAGAGGTGGGCTTCCCGCATTTCGCCAGAGACCTCCAGCACATAGTCCTCGCCGTCCCAGTAGGCGTCGGCGCACAGGTGCTCGGCGGGGGTGGTGCGGATTCTGCCGTGCATGGGATATTCCACACCGTCAGTTTCGCAGGGGCCGCAGATGTTCTGCAGGCCGCAGGTGAAGAACAGGCCGCCCATGATGCTGCGCAGGGCCTCTTCTCCGTGGGTATCAAAGTGATTCCGTCCGTTGAGACCGGGCTTGGAGGTGAAGGAGAGGGTCATGCCCTTGTATTCCAGCTCCGCAATGTCCAGACACTTGTCTGCCATGGAAAGGAACCGCAGATCCTCGTTTTTGACCTCCACGGCACGCAGCCCATTGGCACGGCCCTCCTGCACGGTGATGTTCCGCGTATAGGCCAGCTGCTGGAGGGTGCCGGTATATTTCAGCATTTCTTTTCGATCCATGGCTTACTCCAGATTGGCGTGATACTGCCAAAGTCCCTTCATGTCCAGTTCCTTGCGGTCAATGATCATTTTGGCAACCACATCGCCCAGCAGCAGCAATGTCTGCTCAAACAGGCTGGTCATGGGCTGGCGGGAGTCGATCTCGTCCTCCAGATAATACTTGGTGCGGACGGGGATGCGGACCATCAGCGTGGCGATGTCCTTCAGTCCGCTGTTGGGGTTGGAGCCAATATGGACGACTTTTGCGCCGAACTGTTGGGCCTTCTGGGCGATGCCGGCGGGGAACAGGGTGGTGCCGGAGCCGGAGCCCACGATCAGCACATCCTCGGGGGTGATGGCGGGTTCGGTGATCTCACCCACCAGATGGGTGTCGACGCCAAGGTGCGCCCAGCGCTTTGCCATGGCCTGCAGGGAGAGCATGACCCGGCCTACGCCGATGAAAAAGACCTTTCTTGCGCTGAGGATCAGCTCAATCAGCTGTTCTACCTGCTGGGGATCGATGCTGCCCAGAGAGGTGCGGAGCTCGTCCACCACCAGATCGGAAATTTCCCGATAAGTAACTTCTGCCATTGTTGTTTCTCCTTTTACAGGATGGATTCACGGTAGGACAGCAGCGCTTTTGCGCTGTCCACCAGATTTTGCTTGTCCAGACAGGTGCTGCCTGCCACAAAGATGTCGGCAGCGCCGCAGGGGGCAAATTCCGCCATATTTTCTTTGGAAATTCTGCCGTCCAGAATGACCTTGGTGTCAAGACCCCGGGAGACGATCATGTCATGCAGCTCAAAGACCTTCCGGCTGGCGTAGGGCACCTGTCCTTCGGCCTTGCTCTGGGCGTAGCCGGGGTTGATGAGCATCAGCAGGACGGCGTCGCACTTTTCCAGCACATATTCCAGAGACTGCAGAGGGGTGCCGGGCTTCAGCGCCACACCGGCGCGGACGCCGGCCTTGTGGATCTGATTGAGCCGGTGGTCCAGATGGGGCTCCATCTCCCCGTGGAATACCAGCTGCTGCACGCCAATGTCCAGCAGCTCGGACACGAAGAAATCGTGGGCAGTGGTCATGAGATGCACATCGAAGAGCATATCGGTCTTTTTCCGCAGCTGCCGCACCGTATCCAGACCCAGCGGCATACTGGGGCTGAAATGACCGTCCAGAATGTCCACATGGAGCATTTCGATGCCGGCCTGCTCCAGCTGCCGGACAGAGCCCTCCAGATTGCACAGATCACACACGGAGATCAGAGAGGGGGAAATGATACATTTTTCGTTCCAGATATTGCTCATGCTTTCGCCTCCAGAATGGCCTCCACCTCTGCGGTGGTGGGCAGGGATTCCATGGCGCCCTTTTTCTGCACACAGAGCCAGCCGGCGATGTTGCCGTAGGTCAGGGCGCGGATCAGGAGATCCTCCTCCGGAGCGGGAAGGCCGGCTTTGATCAGGGTGGACAGGAAGCCGCCCCAGAAGGCGTCGCCTGCGCCGGTGGTGTCCACGCAGTTGGCCTTGCGGCCGGGAATGCGGACGGTCTTGCCGCCGAAATAGCACAGCGCGCCGTCAGCACCGAGGGTCTTGACCAGCACGGAGATGCGGTTGGACTCCATGACTGCCTCAATGGAGCCGCCCAGCAGATCTTCTTCCTCTTCGGAGATCTTCAGGTAATCCACAAAGGGCAGAACCTTCTGAATGGCGGCGGCAGCGGCAGCACGGTCGTCGTTCCACATGAGATTGCGATAGTTGACGTCAAAGCTGACGGGAATGCCTGTCTTGGCAGCCTTTTCCATGGCATAGGCCGTGGCATCGGCAGCGGGATCTCTGGAGAGGGAGCAGGAACCGGCGTGGACGATCTGGGGGTTCATGGAGAACGCCCGATCCACATCGGCACGGGTCAGGAACATATCGGCGCCGGGCTTCCGGGCAAAGGTGAAGCTCCGGTCACCGTGCTCGTCCAGCGAGACAAATGCCATGGTGGTG
>JAZSCX010000021.1:0-14859 GCA_045530865.1 Candidatus Avilachnospira sp. | reverse complement strand
GCCGCCAGCGTTCGTCCTGAGCCAGGATCAAACTCTCAATAAATGGTATTAAAAGAACCGAAGTTCTTATAATCAATTATTGGGTATTTGCTCTTAGCATCTACTCAAGAAATTCGTTGGCTATTCTCGCATTCAAACATTTCTGTTTGACTTAAGAACAACTTAATTAAAAATTGTCCAAGGTGCTTGTTCATGTTTACGTTGTTTAATTTACAAGGTACATCCGGCTTTTTGACCGATACGCTTTTGTCGAGCGCTTGACTATGTTACCACGCGACTTCTCATTTGTCAAGAACTTTTTTCAAAGTTTTTTAGAAAAATTGAAGTTTTGTGTTATTTCTGTCACACGCCCTGAGTGCTTTGATATAATACCAAAACGGCCATAATTTGTCAACACATTTCTATCTGAAAAAATATACAAAGGTTTGGCTTTTTAGCGCCGCTTCTTTTGACAAATACCGATTTTTTGTGTTCGTTTTTTTGCTACCCCAAGATACAGAACAGGGGATGCTTACGCATCCCCTGCAAGGATATTTCATTTTATTCCGCATCTTCGATGAGGCCATAGTCTCCATCGTTGCGCTTATATACCACAGCAAAGGCACCGTCAGCTTCCTCATCCCGGAAGGCAAAGAAGCTGTGCTCCAGCAGGTTCATCTGCAGGATGGCTTCTTCCCGCGTCATCAGTTTCATATTGAACCGCTTGATTCGGGCAATTTGGAACTCTTCCTCCGGCTCATCAGGCACAAAGGACGATACAGCTTCCGGCTCCCGCACAAAGGCGTCCTGACGAATCCGCTTGGACAGTCTGGTTTTATTCTTTCGGATCTGCCGTTCAATACTGCTGACACAGGCGTCGATAGAAGCAAACATATCGGAAGTACTTTCACTGGCCCGGAAATAGGTATTGGCTGCATGAACCGTAATTTCAACTTTATTGCGGTTTTTCTCCACGCTGAACGCCACGAGAGCATCTGCTTCGTCACTGAAATAACGCTGCAGCTTCGTCACTTTCTTCTCAGCATAGGCATGGACATTGCCGGGCAAACTGACTTTCTTTTCGGTATAACGGAAATTCATATACGTCGCTCCTTTCTTTTGGACGGGGAACAAATTAGTTCCTTGTGCATATTATACCACAAATCCTGATTTTGTCTAGGATATAAATAGTTAAAACTGCCAAAGGTTAGCTTTGGCAGTTTTATTTCATCTCAAAAAGTTTTTGTTTTTAGCCGTTTTCTTTGATTTTGTCCCATTCAGAACAGCCTTGGTGGAAAAGTCTGATTTGTTAATTTTCTGTGTCATCGTACTCCGGTTCTCCCAGAAGGCCGATCATGACTGATTGGTAGACCAGCTCGGCATTTTTCCGGTAGGCTGTTTCCAGTCTTCTGGCCTGCCCGATACTGGGTGCCGTAAGCGTCAGCTTCATCAGCTGACCGCGCATGTCACGGAGTTCCATATCTACCAGGTATTCGCCATCTTCTTTGCGGGTAATTCCAGAGTGCAAATACTGACTGCGCTTCAGTTCCTGATTATAGCGCTCTACCGCACATCTTGCTCGTTCCCGAACCGTAAAGGGCAGGGAATCCGAAGTGACCTCTTCTGCCAGCCGGCCCTTCTGGGTGATCAGATACCGCCCTTCCGGCAGAACCTCCAGGTGTCCGGAAGTCACCATCTGCGGAATGGACTCCTGCACATCAAAATAACTCAGTGCATCGTCCTGATAGCAGAATTCATAGATCGTCTGGGCATCCACAGGCACATCAACCCGCGCTGTCACATACAAAATCAGAATCTTAACATCCAGAATATCGCGCATATATCCAAGCCGCTCCATGACCAGCCTCCAAATATCATTTCTGTATGTGTATTCTACCACAGAGCAGCCTGTTTTCGCAAGGGTTTTACAGCCTGTTTGCGTTGTTGGAAACCATTTCCACTTGAAAAGTTGCATAATCTGGGGTTAAATAGGCGGTGCAAGGAGGTAATTGCTATGAAAAGAAAGATTTTCACATTCGTTGCAGCGCTGGCACTCACTGCCGGCACCGTCCTGCCGGTCTCCGCGGCCGAGCGTACCTTCAAGGTACCATCGCAGGAATGCACCAAACCCGTATGGATCTGCCACTTCTTCTGCAGACCGTGCCCCGATACGGAAGAGACCCCTTCCGTACCCGAAACGCCCGATACGGAAGAGACCCCTTCCGTACCCGAAACGCCCGATCAGGAGCAAACTCCTGCACCGGAACAGCCCGATCAGGAGCAGACCCCGGAAGTCAAGCCCGACACCATGCAGCAGCTGGAATGGGCAGCCGCCAACCTGATCAACGAGATCCGCTTGGAAAATGGGCTGAAGCCCTATGAGATTTCCGGAACACTGTCTGCCAAGGCCAGAATCAAGGCGCAGGATATGAAGGACAACGGCTACTTCAGCCACACTTCCCCCACCTACGGTTCTCCCTTTGCCATGATGCAGACTCTGGGTATCAGCTACCGTTCCGCGGCAGAGAACATCGCCATGGGCTACCGTACTGCGGAAGCCGTGGTCAACGCATGGATGAATTCCCCTTCTCATCGCGCAAATATTCTTTCTTCCATTTATGATACCATGGGCATCGGACATACGGACGGCTACTGGGCACAGTGGTTCATCCGGAATTAAACAATCAGGACCACCCGAAAACGGGTGGTCCTGAGCATTTTCTTATCCGCCGAAGCAGGCGCGGAGCAAAATGGCAAGGATAATAAAGAATACGATCTGCGCAAATTTGGGCGGCGCCTTGGCTGCAGACGCTTTCTTTTCCTGCTGCGTTCTGACCGGCTGCTTCTGGTTGGGAAGCGCACACTTCTCGCCGCTCTGCCGGTGCGTATGGGTCTGAAGCTCCCGGGATGCACCTGCCATGGTCTGCATCCGCACACCGCAAAGCGGACATACATGATCTTCCGCACGGAAACCGCATTCGGGACAACGTTTCATACCCATCGCTCCTTTCCTGTCTATCGCATCAGACCCACACAGTCAAAGAAGGGCTTGGATGCAATCAAATCTTTCTTTGCCTTGAAGGGATCGTGCGCCAGCGTAATCACCGCGTAGTCGCACTGCTCCATGGCATCCTCCAGCGAATAGTTTTTAAACCCGGCCACATCGCCCTGCACAAAGGGCTCGCAGGCCAGAACCGCATATCCCAGCTGCCGCAGGATCTGCGCCAGTGTCACAGAGGGACTCTCCCGGATGTCATCGATATTGGGCTTGAAGCTCATGCCCAGCACCGCGACCTTGCTGCCGGGCTTCACATCCTGTCCGATGCGGTCTGCCACCCAGGCGGGTTTGCCGTCATTGATGGTGCGTGCCTCGTAGATCAGCGGCGTGATATCTTCAAATTTCTCATGGATGAACCAGGGATCCACTGCGATACAATGACCGCCCACGCCCACACCGGGGGTATGGACATTGACCCGGGGATGGCAGTTGGCCAGCCGCACCAGTTCAAACACATCAATGCCCATCCGGTCGCAGACCTTGCTCAGCTCATTGGCATAGGCAATGTTGATATCCCGATAGGTGTTCTCCACCAGCTTGCACATCTCTGCCGTCAGATCGTCGGTCACACGGATATTGCCCTTGGTCACCACCGGGGCATAGATCTCCCGGGCATATTCGGCAGCCTCCGGACGGGTCGCACCCACGATCCGGTCATTCTCCCGCAGCTCCTGCAGCATCCTTCCCGGGATAATCCGTTCGGGGCAATGGGCAGTCATAAATTGCTGCGGTTCCAGACCGGAGATTTCCGATACAATGGTTTCCACCTGTCTGGTGGACCCGGGAGGAGAAGTGGATTCCAGCACGCAGAGATTTCCGGCCTGCGCAACACTGCCCACACACCGTGCAGCACTTTCCACAAAGCGCATATCTGCCACGCGCTTTCCTTCCGGCGTATCCTTATGGGGGGTCTGCACGCAGATGATAAACACATCCGCAGGCTCTGCTGTGGTAACGAAATGCAGGCGACCGGAAGAAAGGGCTTCTGTCAGAGCCTCCTGCAGACCCGGTTCCACAATATGAATATGTCCGGCGTTGAGCTGTGCCACAACGGCTTCATTGATATCAAAGCCGCAAACCTCATAACCAGCCAGCGCAAAGGTCACAGCCGTAGGCAGGCCGATATAACCACAGCCCATGATCTCGATTTTTTTCATGCAGTCTTACTCCTGTAAATACACATAGGGTGGAACGCATGCCGTTCCACCCTATATTTTAGCTTATTATTCAAGCATTTGCAAGCAATTCTTCCACTTTGTCGGTCTTTTCCCAGGGCAGATCCAGATCGGCGCGGCCAAAATGGCCGTAGGCTGCGGTCTGGGCATAGATGGGACGGCGCAGACCCAGTGTTTCAATAATGGCAGAGGGGCGCAGATCGAAGCAGCGGCTGACCAGCTGGCTCAGTGCAAAATCGGACATTTTGCCGGTGCCAAAGGTCTCCACCAGCACGGACACAGGCTGTGCCACACCGATGGCGTACGCCAGCTCGATCTGGCACTTCTTTGCCAGACCGGCAGCCACAATGTTCTTTGCCACATAGCGGGACATGTAGGCGGCGCTGCGGTCCACCTTGGTGGGGTCCTTGCCGGAGAAGGCACCGCCGCCGTGGCTGGCGTAGCCGCCATAGGTATCCACGATGATCTTTCTGCCGGTGAGACCGGTGTCACCCACAGGGCCGCCGATAACAAACCGGCCGGTGGGGTTTACGAGGAAGCGTGTATCGCCGTCCACCAGATGGGCAGGCAGGGTGGGCTTGATGATCTCTTCGATCACTGCTTCACGCAAAGTTTCAATGGCAATTTCTTCGCTGTGCTGGGTGGAGATGACAACGGTATCGAATCGCTCCACCTGACCATTTTCGCCGTACTGCACGGAAACCTGGCTCTTGCCGTCGGGTCGCAGCCAGTTCAGCTTGCCGGACTTGCGGGCAGCAGACAGGGCGCGGCTCAGCTCGTGGGCATACTCGATGGGTGCAGGCATGAGAACGTCGGTCTCATCGCAGGCATAGCCGAACATCATGCCCTGATCGCCGGCGCCGATGTCACCGGCCTGATCGAAGGAGCTGTCTACACCCATGGCGATATCGCCGGACTGCTCATCAATGGCAGTCAGCACGGCGCAGGTGTTGCCGTTGAAGCCGGCCTCGGGGCTGTTATAGCCGATGCGGCACAGGGTCTGACGGGCAACCGCGGGAATATCCACGTAGCAGCTGGTGGAGATCTCGCCCATGACCATCACCATACCGGTGGTGGCAGCACATTCACAGGCCACGCGGGCCGTGGGATCCTGTGCCAGAATGGCGTCCAGAACGCCGTCGGAAATCTGGTCGCAGACCTTATCGGGATGACCCTCGGTCACAGATTCGGAAGTAAAAATACGTTTTCTCATATCCATTTGAAATCAGTTCCTTTCTGATTGTATTAACAAAAAACGCGCCCCCGAGGGCGCGTAACACACAGCGAACCCTCATCTCTCGATTTCCACCGCCGGATTTGGCACCTTGCAAACGCAGGTTGCCGGGTTTCATAGGGCCGGTCCCTCCACCTCTCTTGATAAGGCATATTTGATTAGCATCCCTATTATAGATGGATTTTTTGATTTGTCAAGGGTTTTTGTCTGATTTCTGCAAAAAATGTTCATAATCTGTTTATGGACTTTTCTTCCAGTCTACGATACAATAGTACCACCAACAAAGGAGGTCGTCCTTTTGAAAAATCTGCGCAGAAATTTTGAGCGGTTCTGTTACCGCCACCGGGATAAGGGCATCCCCAATCTGATGCTCTATATCGCCATCGGCACCGCCATCATGTACATTTTCGGCATCATTGACAAGACCAACCTGCTGTACAGCATTTTCTATTTTGACCGTGCAGCCATTCTCCGCGGGCAGATCTGGCGGCTTTTCACCTACGTTATCATTCCCACAGACAACCGGATTTTCTTCCTTGCCATCTCGCTGTACTTCTCCTGGTATATCGGAAGAATCATTGAAAGCCATTGGGGTACCTTCCGGTTCAATCTGTTTTATTTTTCCGGCGTTCTGATCACTGATGCCGCCGCCCTGCTGATGGGGATCAATGCGTATATTCTCCCCCTGCACCTGAGCCTGCTGCTGGCCTTCGCTACCATGTTCCCGGAGAACAAAGTGCTGCTCATGTTCATCATCCCCCTGAAGATGAAATATCTGGCATGGTTCTATTTTGCGCTGACGATCTACGAACTGGTTTTCTATCCCTTCCCCTATAATCTGTTCTCTGTCTTTGCCCTGCTGAATTATTTCCTGTTCTTTGGCTCCGATGTGCTGCAGGTTCTGCCGGAATTTATGCAGAACTGGTTCAGGCTTCAGAAAAAAACAAGCCGTCAGAAGCCCAATCCCAATTGGGCCAGAGACTACCGCAGCAAATCCGGTGAGCAGCCCTACCGACACAAATGCTCCGTCTGCGGTCGCACCGATACCTCCCATCCGGATCTGGAGTTCCGCTACTGTTCCCGCTGCAGCGGGTATCACTGCTACTGCATCGACCACATCAACGATCACGCCCATATCCAATAAGGCATAAACAGAACGCCTGTCGCAGACAGGCGTTCTGTTTATGCCTTCGGCAGCACATCCCGCAGCTTGGAGGGATCCACCGCTGTACCGGGATCGCTTTCCAGATAGTCCAGCAGCTGCTCCGGCTCTTCAAAAAACGCGCACAGGCCGCGGCATTCCGGCCGCATAAAGCCCTGTTCAATGGCCTGCTCCAGCATCTGCCGCAGAGGGCCGTAATAGTCCCGGGTATTAAGCACCGCAATGGGCTTGCTGTGCCTCCCCAGCTGCCGCAGGGTCAGGATCTCAAAAAACTCCTCAAAGGTTCCGATTCCGCCGGGCGTCATGATAAAGGCATCCGCCCGATCCTCCATGATGGCCTTCCGTTCCCGCATGGTTTCGGTGAAAATAAACTCCGTGCACTGCTGATACAGCACGCCCTCCACATCGAAGAAGCTGGGGGCCACGCCCACAATGGCGCCGTTCCCGCCTGTCATACCTCGGGCCACCGCACCCATCAGACCCTTCTGCCCGCCGCCGAACACCAGTCCGTGACCACGGGCTGCCATAGCTGCACCCATAGCCTCGCCTGCCTGCAGATAGGCGGCGTCGATCTCATTGCTGGATGCACCGTAAACACAGATCTGCATGATTTCCTCCTTTACAGCTCCCGCCAGCTTTTTGGCGGCTCACCGGGATCACCCTCCCGCAAACGCTTCTCGTACCAGATCAGGCCGTGCCATCCGCCATGCTTCCAGCCGCAGTTCGGCTGCAGCATGATCTGCCGGTAGCCCATGGCCTCATGGAACCGGCAGCTGTCTATGTTATCGGTAGACACCAACGCATAGGCCACCACATAGCCCTGCTGCCGCAGGATATCCTCCACCGCTTCATACAATGCCCGACCGATTCCTCTGCCGCGGCAGTCCTGCCGCAGATATACTGCCAAATCGGCGTCCCATTGATAGGCAGCCCGCTCAAAGGCCTTTTCTCCGTAGGCATAGCCCAGAACTTCCCCGTTTTCCTCCCAGACCAGCCACGGATGGCGGTCGGTAACGGCAGCAAACCTTGTCTGAAATGCCTCCAGAGACGGCACTTCGTATTCAAAGGTATAGGCCGTCTCCAGAATATACGGCCTGTAGATCTCCAAAATCGCAGGAATATCCTGCTCCAAAGCAGCTCTGATCATTCCGTTTCCTCATCATTCGTATGCTTTTTCAAAAATTCCGCCAGTGCCTTCTGATACCGGGCACAATCCTGCAGATAGCTGACGCCATGCCCGGCATCTGGAAACAGCTCGATCCGCCGATCTCCGGCGCAGGCCTCATAGGCACGCTCCGACATCCAGCTGGGCACCAGCTGATCCGCCAGCCCATGGGTCAGCAGCACCGGGAGCTTCGTATTCCGCAGGGCGTCCATGGTAAACCATTCATTCAGGCTGATCCCGGCAAACACCCGCGCATATACATTCAATACCGCCGCTGCCGCTTTTGCAGGCATATGATAATGCCGCTGCGCCAGATCCTGCAGAATATCCCCAGGGCTTGTAAAGCCGCAGTCCGCAATAATACCCCGTACATTGGCAGGAAACTCCATATCTGCCGCCATCAGCACAGTAGTCGCGCCCATGGAAAGACCGCTCAGGAACATAGGATGCTTCTCCCCCAGCATCATGGCAAGATAGGTCACCCAGGACAAGACATCCAGCCGTTCCTTCACGCCAAATGTGATATACCGTCCCTGAGAAAGGCCATGGGCCCGCTGATCCACAAACAGCATATGGTAGCCCAGTTCATGATAGAACTGCATGGAGGCGGAAAAATCCACCTGATAATGGGAGCGGTAGCCATGGAAAAACAAAATGGTGCCTTTGGCATTTTCACAGGGTACAAAGCGTCCATAGAGCCGCTTCCCGTCATAGCTGACCACCTGCAGAGGCTTGACCTCCTGCTTCGCCAGCCACTCCGCACCGGAAAGGATGCCCTTTTCGTATTTCTTCCAGCCGCCTTTTTCCCTTCCCTCCTCTGTGGTGGGATCAGGAATCCTTCTGCGTGCAAACGCAAACCGGAACAGACACCAACCCGTAAGCAGCAGTACTGCCAGTATTCCCAGCAAAATCCAAACGATCAGCATTGATCACGCCTTCTTTCTGCCGAGCTTTGCAAAAAACGGGAAGGACAGAGGCCAGATGCCCGCCGCAAACAGCGTCACCAGACCGTAGCGCACGGCGGAAGAAAGGCTGCCGCTGCCCAATACCGGCTTCAAGCCTTCCTTGATGGCCAGCACAATGGCAAGGCCCAGCACGCACTTGAGAATCTGCCCCACGAATGTGGCCTCCGGCCTGAACCGGATCCACTTCATATCGATCCAATACCCCACAGCCATGCCCAGCAATGCGCCCATGAGCTTGGCGGCATTCTTCACGCCATGATCCAGATTAGCAGGATCCACGTCCGCCGGGAATTCCCACAGATTGGCATAGAGCACAAACAGTACATTGACAGCAAACAGTCCCAGCAGGATCCACAGTCCCCGCTCGGGATGCTCCTCCAGTCCCCGGAACAGAGGATACAGCGCCAGCACCATAGCCACGGCAATGACGGCAGACACCAGCACATCCGAGGGGGTATGGACGCCCAGATACATCCGGGAGAAAGACGTCAGCACCGCCAGTGCCACAAAGAGGATCTGCACCCAGCGGCGTTTGGCATCCATGGCAAGGCACCCGAAGGTGCCAACGGCATTTTGCGTGTGACCGGACGGGAAGGAATACCCCGTGGCATCGGCACGGGCGCTTTCCACAATGGTGAAATTGGGGTCACGCACCCACGGCCGAGGCACCCGGCAGGCCAGCTTCAGAAATTGATTGACCGTGGTTCCCAGACAACCAACACTGAGCAGGTACAGGCCCCGACTTTTGTTGACGCACCAATACATGACAACAGCCAACGCCATAAACACGATCTCCGAACCCAGATGGGTGATCAGAGAAAACACCGTGTCCAGAAACGGCGTCCGGATACCTTCCAGCAAATACAAGAATTCCATAATTTCCCCCTCTTATTCCACAGATTTCAGGCTTTCCGCCATATGAATCTTATCGATTTTACCCCGCAGCATCAGATTGACCATACCGATGATGGCAAAGGTGATAACCACTGCCAGCACAAAGCTGAACCCGGAGATTCTGGCATGGAAACTGACCATGTCCACCTGCACCTGATCCAACACAAAGCCATGGAACCAGATGCCCAGCGGAATACCCACCAGGGTACCCATAAAGGTCAGCACCACGCTTTCCCGGAACACATAGGCATGCGTTTCCTTGGGATAGAAGCCCAGCACCTTGATAGTGGCGATCTCCCGCACCCGCTCGGTAATATTGATATTGCAAAGATTATAACTCACCACAAAGGACAGCGCAACCGCACAGGCCACCACCAGTACAATGACCGCATCCAAACTGACCATCATATCGGTGATCATGTCTCGGAGGTCCTGATTGACCGTTACCGCCGCAACACCTTTGCCCTTCTGCAGACGGGCCCCCACGGCATGAATATCCTCTTCCCCGGTCTCCGCCAGTGCTGCGGCATACTCCACCGGTTCGCCGAAGATATTCTCATAGGTCTCTGCCGTCATATAGACAAAGTGGTTTACATAATTGTCAAACACGCCGCTGACTGGCAGTTTGATCCGCTCCTTGCTGTCCAGTTGGATTTCCAACGTATCTCCTGCCTTCACATGGGCCAGTTCCGCCAGCTTGCTGGAGAGGAACACACCGTCATCATCGGGGTATCCCAATGCCGTATCCCCCTGATGGAGATCCACCAGCCGGGTGATGGCAGGATCCGAGGTCGCCATGATGCTGACGTTCTTCATACCGGTATCCGTCAGGGCATCCACCACCTTCGTGCCTACAAACACGCATTCGGTCAGCACATCCCCCATCTTCTCCCGGAAGGCATCCTGATCCTTCCGGGACTGCTCCTTGACAAAACTGATGGAGTAGTCATACAGCATGATGGAGCCGAACTGATCCTCCGCCACGGTGGAGATGGAATCCCGCATACCAAGGCCGGCGATCAGCAGGGACATACAACCGCCCACGCCCAGCACCATCATGATCATACGTTTTTTGTACCGGAAAATATTCCGAGCCGTCACCTTGTGCAGAAAGTCCAGCCGCTTCCACACGGGAGTTATATACTCCAGAAAGATCCGCTTGCCCGCTTTGGGGGCCTTGGGACGCATCAGCTGTGCCGGCATCTGCCGCATATCCGCCCATGCCGCCGCGCAGGCCGCACCCACAGAGCAAAGCAGGGCAAAGAACATGGCAATGGCCGCCAGTCCCCAGTCCAGCAGCAGCTTGATGGGTGCAAAATGGTAGAGCATCTGATAAGCGTGCCAGATCACCAGCGGGAACAGCCATGCGCACAGCAGATAACCCGCTATGCCGCCCAGCAGTGCCGCACCACCGGCATAGGCGCCATAGCGCCAGAGAATCTGCCCATCGCTGTAACCAAGTGCTTTTAGGGTTCCGTTCTGGGTCCGCTGTTCCTCCACCATTCGGGTCATGGTAGACGAGCAGACCAGCGCCGCCACAAGGAAGAAGAAAACCGGAAAAATCCTTGCCACGCCGTCCACGATCTTAGTATCGTTTTCAAAGCTGGCATAACCGGAGTTGGTATACCGGTCCAGCGTGTAGAACGCAGGCTTTTCCAGTGCATCCACCCGCATCTGGGCGTCTTCCAGTTCTTCCTGCGCCTGCGCCAATTCCCTTTTGGCTTTGGCAAATTCTATTTCTGCCTCAGCCTTTCCGTTTTTATATTCTTTCAGGCCGTCATCATACTGCTGTTCGCCTTCCTTTAGTTGCTTCCAGCCGTCATCCAGCTTTTTCCGGCCTTCTGCCAAAGCAACCGCGATACCGTTCTGCAGTTCCCGTTCCCCGTTTTCCAGCTGCTTGCGGCTTTCTTCCAGCTGTGCCGCCGCATCCTGCAGCTGCCGTTCACCATTCTCCAGTTGTCTGACACCGGCACTGTATTCTTCCATGCCGATCTTATACTGCTCTTCTCCCTCAGCCAGCTGTCTGTAGGCATCCGCCAATTGCCGCTCTCCCTCGGCAAGCTCTTGTTGCAGGGGGGCAATCGTGCTGTCATACAGTCCCTGAGCCGCTTCGTAAGCAGCTTTCTTGGCAGCCAGATCCAGTTCTGCAGCCTCCACTGCCGCTGCGGCAGCCATCTTTTTCAGAAAGCTGGCATTTGGATTCTGCTGCAGTTTCTCCAGTTCCTGCCGCCGCTGCGCAAGGGTCTGCCGCGACTGTTCCATCTGCGCCTTTGCCAGATCCACCGGAATTTCCGATGCCGACAGCAGTCCCTCCAGCCGCTGTTTGCCGGACTGCAGTTCCTTTGCGCCTTCTTCGTATTCCTTCCAGCCTGCATCCAACTGTGCACGGGCAGCCGTCAGCTGGTCTTTCGCATCCTCCAGCTGCGGCAGTGCTTCAGCCCTGGCAGCTTCCAGTTCCTGCAGGCCCTGTTCATACTGTTCCTCGCCCTCTTCCAGCTGCCGCCAGCCGTCATCCAGCTTTTTTCTTGCAGCCGCCAGTTCCCGGTTAGAACAAGGATTCTGCTTCAACTCCGCCAGAGCCGCTTCTCCCTCTTCCAGTTCCGTGCGGGCATCCCGCAGCTGCTGTGCCGCCGCATCCAGCTCTTCCTTTGCCGCCGCCAACTCTGCTTCGGCATCGGCCTTTGCCTGTTCAAATTCCGTAACGCCGTCCCGGTATTCCGCCCAGCCCTTATCCAGCTCCTTCTGGGCTTCCTGCCAGACGTGATTCTTCCGCAGCTCCACACGCAGTTCCAGCTCTTCGGTCAGGCGCTCGCCCCAGATCTCCATCTGATCCTTATATTCCTGTGAAAAGGCAGGCTCGTCGCTGTCCAGCCGGATGTAAACTTCCGTAAACACCTCAGAATCATAGGCATCCGCAGGCAGATACAGGAAACCCTTCACCTGCCCGTCCGCCAGTGTGGTAGTGCCGCGCTGCACATTTAAATACTGCGGCGTATTGCAGATACCCACCACCGTGTAAGAGGACAGCGCAAACATATGGCCCTCTTCATTCAAAACCTGCAGCTCCGTACCGAGAATCTCCTCGGTCACAAACAGATCATCCATCAAACATTCGTTGGCCGCTTCCGGCATTCTGCCGCCGGTGAGCTGCACCTGATTGAGCTCCTGCAGCAGCTGATGGGTTTTGAACACCACCTGCTTGTCCTCCAGTTCCGTCAGCAGGTCGGCAGAAACAGACCCCTCCGTGCCGGAAACGCCAGATAGATCAGCAAAATATGCCGCATCCTCTTCCGTCAGGCCGAGGGTGGAGATCATCTGAAAGTCATAGAAATTACTGCTTTCCACAAACTCTCTGCCAATGTTCACCATGGCCGGGCGTGCCAGCTTCAGACCGGCAAAGAAGCCCACACCCAGACCCACAATGGCAAAGATCGCCAGAAATCGGGCCATGGTGTGCCGCAGTTCCCGCCAGTTATTCTTTCTCCATGCAGAACCGGCTCTTACCATTCGATCTCCTCCACAGGCACAATGTGCTCATTCTTCATGACGGAACGGATGGTGCCGGACTTGACGCGGATGACCCGGTCTGCCATGGCAGCCAGCGCGGAATTATGGGTAATGATCACCACGGTCATGCCATTTTCGCGGCTCTGGTCCTGCAGCAGCTTCAGCACTTCCTTGCCGGTGGCATAGTCCAGCGCGCCGGTAGGCTCATCGCACAGCAGCAGCTTGGGCTTTTTCGCCAGCGCCCTGGCAATGGAAACACGCTGCTGTTCACCACCGGACAGCTGTGCGGGGAAATTGTTCAGCCGGTCACCCAGACCCACACGGCGCAGAATCTCCTCAGCAGGAATCGAATCCCGCACGATCTGGGAGGCCAGCTCCACATTTTCCAGTGCCGTCAGATTGGGCACCAGATTATAGAACTGAAACACAAACCCGATCTCCTCCCGGCGGTAGTGAGCCAATTCCTTCCGGTTCAGACAGGAAACTTCTCTTCCTTCCAGAAACACCCGACCGGACGTCAGGGTGTCCATACCGCCCAGAATATTCAGCAACGTAGTCTTACCCGCACCGGACTGACCCAGAATCACGGCAATCTCGCCCCGATCAATGGTAAAACTGGCATCCTTCAATGCATGAACCGCACCTTCGCCGCTGCCATAGGTTTTATAGACATGCTCAAACGTCACAAAGCCTTCCATACCGTTCCTCCCAGACTGTATACGAACCCATTTTCTATTAGTATAATACGATGTGTTTCCAGATTTGCAAATTCTTTGTAAACAAATCAGGTTCGTTGCGTTTTTTTCTTCCATCGTGTATACTGAAATAAAAAATGCATATAAGGAGATTCCTCTATGAACATTGCGGAACGCTTTTTAAGTTTTGTCGCCTTTGATACCACCTCTGACGAAAACAGCCCCACCTGTCCCTCCACTCCCAATCAGAAGCTGTTGGGCGCAGAAATTGTGCGGCAGATGCAGGAAATGGGCATTTCCGACGCCCACATGGACGAGCACGGCTACGTCTATGGCACAGTCCCTGCCACAGGAAATGGCCCTGTCATCGGCCTGATCGCCCATATGGACACCTCACCCGATGCCAGCGGTGCCGATATCAAGGCCCGGATCACCGAACCCTACACAGGCGGCGATGTGCTGCTGAATGAGGAAAAGCAGATCTTCCTCTCCCCCGCCGCCTATCCCAGCCTCAACAATCATATCGGAAAGCACCTGATCGTCACCGATGGTACCACCCTTCTGGGCGCCGACAACAAGGCCGGTATTGCGGAAATTCTGGAATGTGCCAAACGGCTGCTCCACAGCGGCAAGCCCCACGGCGCTGTCCGCATCGGTTTTACCCCCGATGAAGAGATTGGCCGCGGCGCCGACCTGTTCGATGTGCCCGGTTTTGCAGCCGACTATGCCTACACCGTGGACGGCGGTGCACTGGGTGAGCTGGAATACGAGAATTTCAACGGCGCTTCCGCCAAAATCGAGATCTTCGGCAAGAGCATCCATCCCGGCTCTGCCAGAGGCAAGATGGTTCATGCCGCGCTGCTGGCCATGGAATTCAACGCCCTGCTGCCGGCCTATCAGGTCCCGGCCTGCACCGATGGCTATGAAGGCTTTTTCCACCTGACTGATATGGAGGGTGAAGTGGAAAAGGCCATATTGAAGTATATCATCCGCGACCATGACGCCGAAAAGTATGCGGCCCGCTG
>JAZSCX010000073.1:0-11070 GCA_045530865.1 Candidatus Avilachnospira sp. | reverse complement strand
CGCGGAGCTGGACGCGAAAGTGGTGGCCTACACCAAGAAGGCCGGCTTTGACAATCTGAAGGGCCACAAGAGTGTTGGCGGTCTGCGGGCTTCCATTTACAATGCTATGCCCAAGGAGGGCGTGGAAGCGCTGGTGGAATGCCTGAAGGGGTTTGAGACAGAGCACGCAGTATAAATTGACAATTGACAATGAAGGTATCGCCTGACGGCGATAATTGGAAATGGCGCGTTGAGGTACATTGTGCGAAGAGGAAAAGCGGATTGCCACGCCGCCTCTGGCGGCTCGCAATGACACAATCATGGAGTTCCGGCGGGCGGAGTCGTGTGCGGTTTGCACAGGATTTTGTCCGCCGGGAATGCGTTATGCACAATTGTTTGCAGGTAAAAGATGGAAAAAACACAAAAATAAACTGTTTTATTGACAAATTTTTCTTTGGGTCTTGTTTTTTGACATGGGTTGTTTTATAGTGTATATAAGCGGAGAAACCGCAAATATGGAGTGACAGATCTAAATCTGAGGAGGTCTATCTGTTATGAATGCATATCTTGCAAGTGTGATTGAGAACGTTAAGAAGAAGCACGGTGACGAGCCTGAATTTGTCCAGACTGTTGAAGAAGTTTTTTCTTCCATCGAGCCTGTTATTGACGCTCATCCCGAGTTTGAAAAGGCTGACCTGCTGAACCGCATGGTCGAGCCTGAGCGTATGTTTACTTTCCGTGTCTGCTGGCAGGACGACGCCGGCGCATGGCACACCAACATTGGCTACCGCTGCCAGTTCAACGGTGCCATCGGCCCCTACAAGGGCGGCATCCGTTTCCAGCCCAACGTCAACCCCTCTATCATGAAGTTCCTGGGCTTTGAACAGACCTTCAAGAACTCCCTGACCGGTCTGCCTATGGGCGGCGGCAAGGGCGGCTCCGACTTCGATCCCTCCGGCAAGTCCGATGCTGAGATCATGCGTTTCTGCCAGAGCTTTATTTCTGCTCTGTACCGCTACATCGGCCCCGATGTGGACGTTCCCGCCGGTGACATGGGCGTTGGCGGCCGTGAGGTCGGCTACATGTTCGGTCAGTACCGCCGTCTGAAGGGCGTCTGGGAAAATGGTGTCTTTACCGGCAAGGGCCAGACCTTCGGCGGCTCCCTGATCCGTCCCGAAGCTACCGGCTATGGCGCTATGTACTATCTGCAGGAAGTTTTGGCCCACGAGGGCGAGAGCATCGAGGGCAAGACCATTGCCATTTCCGGCTTTGGCAACGTGGCATGGGGTATCTGCAAGAAGGCCCATCATCTGGGCGCCAAGGTCGTGACCCTGTCCGGTCCCGACGGCTACATCTACGATCCCGAAGGCGTTTCCTCTTCCATGGAAAAGGTCGACTACATGGTCACCATGCGTAACTCCGGCCGCAACAAGGTCAAGGATTATGCTGACAAGTTTGGCTGCCAGTTCTTCCCCGGCGAAAAGCCCTGGGGCGTCAAGGCCGACGTGATTATGCCTTCCGCTATGCAGAACGACGTCCGTATGGACTCCGCTGAGAAGATCGCTGCCAACGGCGTGAAGTATTACATCGAAGTTGCCAACATGCCCACCACCAATGATGCTCTGAACTTCCTGATGAAGCAGCCCGGCATGATCGTGGCTCCCTCCAAGGCTGTCAATGCCGGCGGCGTCGGTGTTTCCGGTCTGGAAATGTCTCAGAACTCCGAGCGTCTGGTCTGGACTGCTGAAGAAGTCGATGCTCAGCTGAAGCAGATGATGAAGCGTATTCATGATGCTTCCGCAGAGGCTGCTGCAGAGTACGGTCTGGGCTACAACCTGGTTGCCGGCGCCAACATCGCAGGCTTCAAGAAGGTTGCTACCGCTATGATGGAGCAGGGCGTTTTCTAAGCTGCTGCGTTCTGCGGACATTCTCAAAACAAACACGGCACGCACCGCATTGCGGTGCGTGCTTTGTTATTTGGAGTAACAGGGACTTTCTTTTTCAGAAAAATGTATTATAATAGAGGATACAATTTTTCTTGCAAAGGCGAGGCGCGACTTATGACTATTCTCTATACCATTACAAGCATAGTTCTGATTTTTGTCTATCTGTTTTCCGGTGTGTCCTTCTGGGCTGCGGACATTTCCGGCTCACTCATAGGAACCATGCAGATTATCTACCGGATTGTGACGACCCTCGGTATTCTGACGGCTCCCGTTGGTATCATCGGTGTGGGCTTTGGTTTCTATTTCCGGAAAAAGGAGAATATGAAAGCCAGCATCCTGTCTACCTTTGCCGGTTTTCTCATGATTCTGGCTGTGTCCCTGTGCTATCTGCTGCTGAACTCTCTTGGAGGCAATGCGCTGAATGCATCTTTGAGTGCGGCACTGCGGGAGGCTTACGGTGAGAACTGGGATTCACCATCCAACTATGAGGAACTGCCTGAGACCTATCAGCTGCTTCTGGACAAGGAATATGTCGCTGCCCGTGACCACTGGGACAGAGACGCCTTGATGGCACAGGAGCATCTTTCCTGGAGGATGCCGGCATATTATGGCGATAACGGACTGGAAAACATCGGTTTCTGTCTGCTGGATCTGAACGGAGATGGTTCGGAGGAGCTGGTTGTTGGTGAAGTGACGCCGGAGGGAACTGCCAATACCGTTTTCAGCGTCTGGTCCGATCCGGAGCAGCCCGATCAGGTCTACAAGACCTATGACACCATGCTGTTTTACCTGCATGAGCAGGCGGACGGAACCTATCTCATTGAATGTGATGTGGAGTTTGAAACCGGTGAACAGGCATCCTACATGCTGCAGCTGACCTGTGGTCTGGAGGACTCCAGAACCGATGATGTGGAGGTGGACGTACCCGCAGATCCCGCCAACCGGAGCCATATTGAACTGATTCCCTTTGCGGAATACAGATAATCAGGAGGCAATCAACTGTGATCACCGCGGATCACGGCGGTCATGACTGGATGCACGGTACAGAATTGCCGGAGGACATGACCATTCCCATGTTCTACATCGGTGAGGATTTTGAAGCAGGCAAGCGGTTTGACGGCGGCAGTATTCTGGATATTGCCCCCACCATTGCCAAACTCATGGATGTGCCTCCCGCACCCGAGTGGGAAGGAACACCAGTTTTCTAAGGAGATGATGGATCATGCAGGTTTTACTGCAACACTGGAACAGACTGCCTTTTTGTTTTTGTTTATTGCACTGGGATATATTCTGGTAAAAGGGAAGCTGCTGCCTGACAACACTCAGATGGTACTGTCCAAGCTGGAAAACTATGTATTCATTCCGGCGCTGGTGCTCAATACGTTTTTGGAATACTTTACGCCGGAGAAGATTTCGGTGACCTGGAAGCTGCTGCTGTTCAGCTTTGCGGTGGAGCTGGTGATTTTACCCTTGACCGCACTGCTGGTGAAGTTGTGCTCCAGGGATGCCTATGAGCGCAATATTTACCGCTATGGCTTGTGCTTCTCCAATTTTGGGTTCATGGGCAATGCGGTGGTCAGCGTGATGTTCCCGGACATATTTCTGGAGTACCTGATCTTCACCTTGCCGCTCTGGACCATCATTTATCTCTGGGGCGTGCCGGTACTGTTGATGGGAGATACTTCCCCAAAACCGACACTTCGGCAGCGGATGAAGAATTTTGTCAACCCCATGCTCATCTGCACGATTCTTGGTATGCTTCTGGGCGCTTTGGCGGCTCCGGTGCCCCAGTTTATCCGCTCTGCCGTTTCTTCGGCCAGCAGCTGCATGTCCCCGGTGGCCATGATGCTGACGGGTATGACCATCGCTCGGTTCCGGCTGAAGGATGTGCTGCGGATCAAGGGCGTGTACATAGTCACGGCACTGCGGCTGATTTTACTGCCGGCACTGTTTCTGGTGGTGATCCGCTTTGTAGCTATGCCGCAGGTGTTTGCCATCTGCGCGGTATGCTCGCTGGCCATGCCGCTGGGTCTTAACACCATTATCATCCCCAATGCGCTGGGTAAGGATACCAGAGTGGCTGCCGGTATGGCGCTGGTGTCGCATGTGGTGGCCTGCATCACCATCCCCATGGTGTTTGCCGCGCTGAATGGATTGCTGCTATGAAAATTTGGACACTGATGGAAAATGCCGCCGCCAGAGAAGATCTGGCAGCGGAGCACGGTTTGAGTCTGCTGATCGAAACAGGAGCGCATCGGATTTTGTTCGACGCCGGGCAGACCGGGGCTTTTGCGGAGAATGCGGAAAGGCTGGGACTGGATCTGGGTATGGTAGATCTGGCGGTACTGTCCCATGGGCATTACGATCACAGCGGCGGATTGCTGCGGTTTTTAGAATGCAACGGCCATGCAAAAGCTTATGTAAACCAGCATGCCTTTGACTGCTGCTGGCATGGAGAGGATCACTACATAGGTGTGGATCCCAAGCTCCGGGACTGTGACCGTGTTGTAATGGCGGGGGAGACCCTGCAGCTGGCAGAGGGATTGACGCTCTTTCCTGCAATGAAAAAGAAAAAAGCCATCCTGTGGACAGCTTCGGTCTGACGGTATGGGAAGATGGTCTGTTTCGCCCTGACAGCTTCCGACATGAGCAATATCTGCTGGTGGAGGAAGGGCAGAAGCGCATTCTCTTCAGCGGGTGCTCCCACAAGGGGATCCTGAATATTGTGCAGTGGTTCCTGCCCGATGTGCTGGTGGGCGGGTTCCATTTTATGAAGCTGGATCCGGAGAAGGATGCGTCGGTGCTGGAAGCGGCGGCGGAACAGCTTCTGCGGTATTCTACGGTCTATTATACGGGGCACTGCACCGGAGAAGGCCCCTTTGCATTGCTGAAAGAGCGGATGGGGGAGCGGCTCCATGCCGTACACAGCGGTACGATGATCGAGATATAAAAAGAATAACCCTTGACGCATCAGCTAATCACTCTGATCGTCAAGGGTTATTCTTCTGAATTCTTGGTATCTAACATCATTGGTTACCTCTCATTTCTACAGGATCAGATCCGAAACACCGTTGTAGAGGTCTACATGGTTACTATGGAGTGATAAGCAACCGCTTCGGGATCTGAGGCTCTTGCAGCTTTGCATCGAGCCATTTGGATTTACGTGTACATCGGTATCACCTCTTCCTGTCTATATTCTTGCACAGAAAAAGGATTTTTTCAAGTTGGGATACTGCATAAATTTAAATCATTGAAGTTATAAGAAAGGGAGAAATTGGTTTTTAGCCTCTTGTTTTCGTTGACGAAGGGGGGTTGAATGTGATATGATAAGTTTGTTCGGCGGGTTTTCCGCCGTTTCTTTTTTGTCAGGAGGTGGCGCAGTGGGATACAGTGATTTGCAATGGGATCAGAAATTGAATGTTGACACGGTTGGGATGGAGGAATCCCATGTGGATCTGCATCACAACCGCTATGAAGCCACGCCTTATGCAGTCCTGAACCGGCTGGTGGAGCAGGGATATGTGACGCGGAAGAGCCATTGGATCGATTACGGCAGCGGCAAAGGCCGGGTAGGACTGTTTCTGAACAGAATGACGGGCTGCAGCGTCACCGGTGTGGAATATCAGGAAAACCTCTGGCGATGCGCACTGGAGAACCTGCGGACATCCGGTGCGGAGGGGGTTCAGTTTGTCTGCGAAAATGCGGAATGCTTTGAGATTGGAGACGCGGATCACTTTTATTTCTTCAATCCCTTTTCCGTGCCGATCCTACGGCGGGTCATGAACCGGATTATGCAGTCCTATTATGAAACGCCCCGGCAGCTGCGGTTCTTTTTCTACTATCCCACGGAGGAGTATGCGGCGGAGCTGATGCGTTCGGAGCTGGTTTTCGTGGAAAAGGTGGAGGGCAGTGATCTGGTTGCCGTGGAGGATCCCCGGGAACATATTCTGATTTTCGAAATGCCCGGTTTGCAATCCGGGGAAAGTGTGCTATAATAAAAGGTAGATTTTTGAAAACGAAGGTGTTTTTATTATGACAAAAGTGGATATTTACTCCGGTTTTCTCGGTGCAGGCAAGACGACCCTGATCAAAAAGATGATCGGAGAGGCCTATGCCGGTCAGAAGCTGGTGCTGATCGAAAACGAATTCGGTGAGATCGGCATTGACGGCGGCTTTCTGCAGGATGCCGGCATTGCCATCACGGAGATGAATTCCGGCTGCATCTGCTGCTCTCTGGTTGGCGATTTCAGCAAGGCGCTGGAGCAGGTCATTGAGCAGTATCATCCCGATCGGATTCTCATTGAGCCCTCCGGCGTGGGCAAACTCAGCGATGTGAAGGACGCTGTGGAGAAGGTGATCTCCGAGGACGTGCAGCTGGGCAATCTGGTAACGGTGGCCGATGTGGGCAAGTGCAAAATGTACATGAAGAACTTCGGCGAGTTCTACAACAATCAGGTGGAGACGGCAGGCACCATCATCCTCAGCCGTACCGACGGCATTTCCGAAGAAAAGCTGCACACCTGTGTGGAGCTGCTGAAGGGCAAAAACCCCGAGGCTGTCATTGTGACCACACCCTGGGATCAGCTGACCGGCGCACAGATTCTGGAGGCTATGGAGCAGGGTAATACCATGCTTAACGAAATGATGGAGGAGCATCATCATCACCATCATAATCATGATGAGCACTGCTGCTGCGGTCATGAGCATCATGAGCATCATCATGACCATGATGAGCACTGCTGTGAGCATGAGCACCACGAGCATCATCATCACGGCCATGACGAACACTGCTGCTGCGGACACGAACATCATGACCATGACCATCATCATGCCGATGAGGTTTTCACCAGCTGGGGCACCGAAACACCCAAAAAGTTTACAGAAGAAGAGATTTGCACTGTTTTAACAGCCTTTGACAGCGGCGACTGCGGCATGGTGCTTCGCGCCAAGGGCATTGTGGCGGCTGCCGACGGACAGTGGATCCACTTTGACTATGTGCCCGGTGAGGCGGATATCCGCCGCGGCGCTGCAGGCGTGACCGGACGGCTGTGCGTCATCGGCTCCGGCATCTGCGAGCATCATCTGGCAGAGCTGTTCGGCCTGTAAGGAGGCGCCTTATGCCCATTCCTGTTTATGCATTCACCGGATTTCTGGAATCCGGCAAAACGAAATTCATTCAGGAGACGCTGGAGGATCCCCGTTTCAATGCAGGCGAGCGGACACTGCTGCTGATCTGCGAGGAAGGCGAGGAGGAGTACGATATCTCCGCCTATCCCCATCAGAATGTCTACAAAGAGATCATCGACGATCTGGACGAGCTGACCACGGAGCAGCTGACTGCTATGGCAAAGAAATACCGGATCGACCGGGTGGTGGCAGAGCTGAACGGTATGCGTCTGGCAGTAGACTTCTATGAGAAAATGCCGGAGGACTGGCAGATCGCCCAGGAGGTCATGTTTGCCGATGCCTCCACCATTATGAACTACAACGCCAATATGCGTTCTCTGGTGGTGGACAAGCTGACCGGCGCGGAAATGGTGGTATTCAACCGGATGCCTGTGGGCGCCGATATCATGCCCTATCATAAGCTGGCCAGAGCCCTGAACCGCCGCATCGATATCGTCTATGACTATCTGGACGGAAGTACCAGCTTTGACGACATCGAAGATCCGCTGCCTTTTGATATCAACGCGCCGATCATTGAAGTCGCTGACGAAGATTATGCCCTGTTTTACCGGGATATTACGGAAGAGCCGGACAAATACGACAAAAAGACCGTTCGGTTCAAGGGACAGGTGGCCATGCTCCGTAAGGAAAAAGAGGGGATGTTTGCCCCCGGCCGGTTTGTCATGACCTGCTGCGCCGATGACATCACCTTTATGGGGCTGCCCTGCAAGTGGGCGGACAGCAAACGCCTGAAGCCCCGCAGCTGGGTCGCGGTCACGGCGCGGATCTCCGTGCAGTACCACAACGTCTACCGCGGTATCGGCCCGGTTCTGACGGCAAAGGAAGTTGTTCCCGCCGAAGCTGCGGAAGAGGACGTCTGCACGTTCTAAATCAAAAACGCACCTGCTTATGCAGGTGCGTTTTGCATTTATTCCGCGCCGTAGACAAAGGCGGTGGGGAGGGGGCGTCCGTCCTTCAGGCTGGCATTGGAGCAGTTGGTAATGGTCTCGCCGTTATACCACATGATGGCGCTGGCGCCGCCGTCCAGATTCATGGCCTGCATGCAGTTGTAGCTCAGCAGAAGGTCGGCGCAGTCATACAGGGTGATGCCAAGAATGCCTTTGAGGGGCGCGCGGCCTTCAATGACCAGCATCATGATCTCATATTTGCCGGTCTGGCCGATGATGGCTCTTGGGTGCAGACCGTCCCAGCCGTAGCCCAGCACATCCTTGCCGTCAATGATCACAGCAGGCTGCCATTCTGCGGCATCGGTGCACTTTTCACCGACGGGAGATTTGGTATCCACAATGTACATCAGGTTGTTTTCGTGCAGCTCCACTCTCTTATCGCCCTTACGAACAGAGGGGGTGCCCAGCGGCAGACCGTGGCACATGGCAAAGCTGGAAAGAATGCCGCCATTGGAATTCTCATCGGGGTCATTGAAGCCGCTGCCGGTCATGGCGAGAACGCCCTCGGTTCGGGTAGCAATGGTGGCAACGGTCTGGCCGGAGGTGCCCAGCCATGCGCTTTCCTGCAGGGAAAGCTCTGCTGGATCCTTACCGATGGCGAGAATACCGCGGTAGCCCTCACCCTTGACGCGAATCAGCAGGATCTTGTTGGGCACATCGATGGCGAGCACTTGATCGCCGTTGGTGGTCAGGATATCGGTGCCGTCATCATCCAGACCGGCTTCGTTGATATAGATGTTTTCCCATCCATTATCAAGAACCTGCGGATTTTTGTCCAGATAGGCCTCGAAGGAACTCTGATCCAGTTCGTGGAACAGACTGAAGAAGCTCTTCTTCTTGTCAAGTTCGGTCTTCTCTTCTTCTGTGACTTCCGTCACATCGGTGACAAATTCCTGCACATCCGGTTCTTTTTCCGGTGCGGCAGGCTCGTTTTCGGGGACTTCATCCGGCAGATCTGTACCCCAGCTGCTTTCCATGTTTTCCTGACTTTCCAGAGAAGCCTCCTTGCGGCCCACCACTTCCTCAATAATATCCATGGGGATGATGGCGGTGGCCAGCCACTGATGGTTCATGGTCTCCATGGCGGTGGTGATGTAAATGTTGCGCCACTTGGTGATAAAGGCGTTTTTGGAATAAACGGCCATAAAGTACATACCCTCTATTACAAGAACAATGGCGAGGATGATCGCCAAAGGCTTCAGGGAAGGGCGTTTGGCGGGGGCAACAGCTGCACGGGCACCGCCGGTGCGGGCACCGGAGTAACCTCCGAAAAGTTTCATAATCGAATCTCCTTTGTCTGTGTCTATAGGATAAGACGATATAAATAGGAAAAAGGTTCCGGGATTATTCCGGTTTTTCCAGAATTTCTGTAAACAACCGGTCTTTTTGACCGTAAGCTGCTTGTGCTTCCCGCAAAAGCTGTCTGTAAAATGCTTCGGCGGCAGTTTGCCGCTGAGCGGCAAGGGCTGCACCCCGGGCGGTATAAAATCTGCCGTAGAGTTTTTGCAGCTTGAAGCGGTATTCCTGCAGGAAAGAGGGCTGCGGATCGTCGCTGCCGTCGGAAACCGTGCCGTTTTCGGTCAGGGAATACAGGGGTTCGTTCATTTTGCCGTTATACTGCAGGGTTCTGGCGACACCCATGGCACCGGCTGCATCCAGTTTATCAGCGTCAAAGAGAATTTTTGCCTCTATGCTGTCCGGCGGGTTGGATTTTCGGAACCGGTGGGTTTGGATGCAGGCGGCAACGTGGTCTGCAAAGGCGGGAGAAAAGCCCTGATCCAGCAGATACTGCCGCGCCATTTCCGCGCCATGGGCGGCATGGCAGATGGTGGAATCGACATATTGGGCCTGCCGTCCGATATCATGGAGCAAACAGGCGGCAAGGAGCACATCCATATCCACATTCTCTTCGTGGGCAGCCAGATCCAGCGCCGTATAAAGCACCCGGTAGACATGCTCCTTATCATGGGCGCTGTCCCGCATACAGGATTGCATATAGGCTTCCAGTTGTTGAAAAACAGCTTGTTTCATGGGTTTCTCCAAAAGCTGCGTACGGCCAGTGCCGTACGCAGCGGAAATTACTCTGCGCGGTGGTACACAAAGGCAGTGGGGAGGGGTCTGCCGGAGGGCAGATCCGCATTGGAGCATTTGGTCACATATTCGCCGTCATACCACATGATGGCGCTGGTGCCGCCATCCAGATTCATGGCCTGCATACAGCCATGGCGCTTGAGAATATCGGCGCACTCCAGAACCTGTGTGCCGATGGAACGGGTGGGCATACGTCCCTCAATGACCAGCATGAGGATTTCATACTTGTTGGACTGGCCGATGCAGGCGCGGGGATGCAGTCCGGTCCAGCCGCAGTTCCAGTCGACTACGATCTTACCGTCAATGATCAGCGCGGGCTGGAACTCCACCGCATCGGTGGTATCCTGACTAACGGGGTCGCTGGCGTCCTTGATATACATCAGGTTATCCTCGTGGAGCTCCAGTCGCTTGAAGCCCCAGCCCATGTGAGCATCACCGTATTCTACGCCGTCACACATGGCGTAGCCGGCCAACAGACCGCCGTTGCCGACGCCTTGGGGATCGTCAAAGCCGCTGGCGGTCATGGAGAGGACGCCGTTGTTATTCTTGGCAATGACGCCTGCGGTCTGACCGCTGCTGCCCAGATTGGCAGAGGGATGCACAGCCAGCAGGGCGGGATCTTTGGCAACTGCCAGAACGCCGATGTAGCCTTCGCCCTTGACACGGACCAGCAGGATCTTGTTGGGCACGTCAATGGCAAGAACCTGCTCGCCGTGGATGGTCTCAATGTCCGTGCCGTCATCATCCAAACCGGCTTCGTTGATATAGAGGTTTTCCCAGCCGTTATCCAGAATTTCCGGGTGCTTGTCCAGATAGGCATCAAAAGAGTCCTGATCCAGCTCGTGGAAAATGGTGAAGAAGGCCTGACGGCGGGCTTCCTCTTCGGGATCCACTTCCTCCTCATAGGAAACGTTGGGATC
>JAZSCX010000036.1:0-14006 GCA_045530865.1 Candidatus Avilachnospira sp. | reverse complement strand
GAATTAGCCCATGTAGAAGACGTTCTTGTCCTTCAGCTCGTCGATGTTGTCCTTGTTGTACCAAGCACCGCCGATGCCGACGTCCTTAACTTCCTTGCCTTCCAGCTTAGCAATAGCCAGCTTGACGGACTCGTAGCCGATGTTGTAGGAGTCCTGAGCGACGGAGCCAACCAGCAGAGCGTAGTTAGCGCCGGCGTCCTTCATCCAGTTGTACTGGTTGGTACCAGCGTCGAAGCCGCAGAACAGGATGTCCTTGTAGGTAGCAGCATTGTCGGAGATTTCGGGGAAGACTTCGTTCACGACACCTTCGTTGGTCATGAAGATAGCCTGTGCGCCCCACTCAGCCAGAGCGGTCAGACCCAGCTTGTATTCGCCGGCGTTGTTAGCCTTGACCTGCAGGTTAATGTCCAGGGTGATGCCGTCAGCAGCAGCCAGCTCTTCGATCTTTTCCTGGAAGCCGCCTGCACGGTCCAGACCGGTAGCAGTGGAGTCATGCTGGATGATACCGACCTTGTAGCCGTCTTCCAGACCATTTTCCTTCAGGTAAGCGTAGAAGTTTTCAGCAACAACGCCGCCGGCCTTCTTGTTGTCGGTAGCAACGGAACCGATGGTGGGATCCTTGCCTTCGGTGATGTCAGCGCCGCCGGAGTACAGACCGGAGTCGAACTCGACAACAGGCAGACCCTTGTCGTATGCGGAGATCAGTTCGTCAGCAAAGCCCAGGCCAATGGTAGCCAGAACGATAGCCTTGGTGTCCTTGTTGTTCAGAGCAGACTGAACCATTTCGCGCTGGTTGGGAACTTCGCTTTCGCTCTCAGAGGTGGGGCCACGGAAGGTGACTTCGTAGCCAGCAGCCTTACCAGCGTCAACGGCACCGGCCTTAACAGCCTGCCAGAAAGCGTGGGTCTCGCCCTTAGCGATAACAGCGATAGTGCCCTTACCTTCGGACTGAGCGTCTTCCTTTTCGCCGGAAGCGGCACAGGCAACCATGGAGAATGCCAGAACCAGAACCAGCACAAGTGCGATGAGTTTCTTCATTATGTTTTCCTCCTAAATTTTATATAAAACCTTTTGGGTTTTATTACGTTGTTTTACTGCCGGAATTACTTCTTTGCAGCCTTCTTTTCAGCGGGGTCGATCTTGACCTTGGCCGCGTTCTTCTTCTTCAGAACGTCCAGCATGACAGCACCGACAACGATGATACCGGTGACGGCATAGGTGATGTTGGTAGCGGAGACAGCAGAACCGCCGGACATAGCCAGGTTCAGGCCCTGACGGATGATGACCAGGATCATGGAGCCCAGAATGGTGCCGATGATGGAGGCAGAGCCGCCGGTGGTGGAAGTACCGCCGATGTAGACGCCGGCGATGGCATCCAGTTCCATGCCGTTGCCGGAAGCGATGTTCAGAGAGGGGTTGGCAGCCACATAGAACAGGGCAGCCAGAGCAGCGAAGGTGCCGCCAATAGCGTAAGCGATGATCTTATACTTGTCAACGTTGATACCGGACAGGCGGGTAGCCTCCTCGTTGGAGCCGATGGACAGGATGTAGCGGCCAACCTTGGTCTTGTACATGACGATCATGCAGATGATAGTCAGAACCAGAACCCAGACCAAGCCGATGGGGAAACCGTTCAGGTTGGTGAAGATCTTCTGGAACCAGCCAGTGGCGGGGTACTTGACAGCGGAGGAGGTGGCGCGGACAGCTTCTGCCACAACAGCGGTGACGCCGCGGGAGACCAGCATGGAGCCCAGAGTGGCGATGAACGGAGCGATCTTGCACTTGGCGACCAGCACGCCGTTGATCAGGCCGAAGCCCAGACCGGTGAGCAGGATGATGGGAATGGTCAGCCACAGGATGCCTTCGTCAGCGGAAACACCGGTGCCGCAGATGGCGCCTGCCAGAACAGCGGAGCCGATGCAGACAGTACCGATGGACAGGTCAATGCCGCCGGTGGCAATAACAAAGGTGACGCCCAGAGCCAGAATGGCGTAGGGAACCAGGGACTTGGTCATGGTCAGCAGGTTGCCGCTGCTGGCAAAACCGGAGTTAATCAGGGTGAAAACGGCAAACAGGGCAATGGCAGCCAGAATGATGACGAAATTCTGCTTGCTGCCGGAAAGCAGAGAGCTCTTCTTGTTTTTCATAATCAATTCTCCTCTCGCATAGTAGCAAGTGTCATAATATTTTCCTGAGTGGCTTCGGCGACATCCAGCTCGCCGGTGACGCGGCCTTCGCACATGACCACAACACGGTCAGACATACGCAGGACTTCGGGCAGTTCGGAAGAGATCATGATGATGGACTTGCCCTGCTTGACCAGGTCTTCCATCAGGTTGTAGATCTCACTCTTGGCGCCCACGTCGATGCCGCGGGTGGGCTCGTCGAAAATAAAGATGTCGCAGTTCTTGATCAGCCAGCGGGCGATGATGACCTTCTGCTGGTTACCGCCGGAGAGGTTTTTCAGGAGCTGCTCCATGGAGGGAGTCTTGGTACGCATAAGGGCGTTAGTCTTTTCGGAGACTTCGCGCATCTTGGCGTCATCGATCAGGCCGCCCTTGATGAACATATCCACAGAAGCGATGGTGGAGTTTTCGGTGATGGACTTGTCCAGCATCAGGCCGAAGCGCTTGCGGTCCTCGGACAGATAGCAGATGCCGTGCTTGACCGCCTGCTCAGGGGTCTTGATTTTGACCTTTTTGCCGTTGATGAAGATCTCGCCGGTCTGGCGGGGATCTGCGCCGTACAGGGCACGGGCAACCTCGGTACGGCCGGCGCCCATCAGACCTGCGAAGCCCAGGATCTCGCCCTTCTTCAGGCAGAAGCTGACGTTCTTGACTTCCTTGCCGGCGTTCATGTTGCGGACCTCCAGCAGAACGGGAGCATCTGCGGGGCAGGTGCTGCAGGTCTTGGGCTCGCCCATGATGACACGGCCGACCATCATCTTCACGATGTCGTCCTTGGTGACATCGGCGGTGGTGACGGTACCGACATATTCGCCGTCACGCATGACGGTAACGCGGTCGGAGATGCGGTTGATCTCATCCATGCGGTGGGAGATGTAGATCATGCCGATGCCCTTGCCTCTCAGCTCGTTCATGATCTTGAACAGCTCCTCGACCTCGGGAATGGTCAGGGCGGCGGTAGGCTCGTCCAGAACCAGCAGCTTGCAGTCTCTGGAAACGGCCTTGGCAATTTCGACCATCTGCTGCTTGCCGACGGTCAGATTGCCCAGCTTGACAGCGGGATCGATCTTGACGCCCATCTTGTCAAACAGTCTCTGGGCTTCCTCTTCCATGGCCTTGTCGTTGATCAGGGAGCCCTTCATGAACTCCCGGCCGATAAACATATTCTGTGCAACGGTAAGATCATTCATCATGTTCAGTTCCTGATGAATGACACTGATACCTGCAGCCTGAGAATCGGAAATGTTATTGAAATTCACTTCCTTGCCGAAGAGCTCAATGGAGCCCTCGTCCCGCTTATGTATGCCGCAGAGAACCTTAATCAGCGTGGACTTACCTGCGCCGTTCTCACCCATCAGCGCGTGAACCTCGCCTGCCCGCAGCTCGAAATCGACGGATTTCAGAGCATGGACGCCGGAGAAACGCTTATGGATGCCGCGCATTTTCAGAATTGTTTCGCCCATTGCAACATCACCTTCCTAATTATTATCCTTCAATACTTTTCTTCGGGGAATGCCTTGCGGCAGTTTTTACAAAACACGCTATGCATAATTGTTTATTCTATCCAATTTCTTGTTCGCTGCCCTTTTTTTCGCGAAACGTTTCGTTTTTGCTTCGGCAAAAGTAACAGCAGAAAGGCAGGTTTCTGTCCCTACTATACTCAATCTTTACTAAAAAATCAAGGTGTATTTTCACATTTTCTTGTTTTCAGCACTTGTCATAAAAAACAAACGGCGCTGTTGTAGAAAAGATAAAAAGATCATCTCCCACAAAACGATTTTCGCTGTTTTCTCAAAAAAACGTTCTCTTTTCCAGATCATGGAAATTGCTGCACGGGTTTTTTCTCTGCTGCAATTTGAAAATCCCTGTCAAAATCAATTGATTGACTCCACATTTTTTCTCAGTTTATGCAGATTGCCCATATCCCAATGGGTGTTTTTTTACGTTTTTTGTATTGACAGCACAGCTCTCAGAGAATATGATAGTATTGTATCAGTAGAAGCTTAAATATTGCTTTCAATGCGAAACGTTTCGCTTCGTTTTACAGGAGAGAATCCCTATGGCAACCATCAAAGATGTGGCTAAACTGGCCGGCTGTTCCATATCCACCGTATCCAAATATCTGAACGGCGGCAATGTCCGTCCGGAAAACGCTGAGCCCATCCGCAGTGCCATTGCACAGCTGGACTACCGTGCCAATCCCTTTGCCCGGGGTCTGAAGGCCAACCGCAGCCGCTCCATCGGCATTCTGCTGCCCTCCATGGTCGCACCCTTTTTCGGCAACATCGCCATGACCATTGACAAGCTGTTGCGGGACAACGGCTACCACACGCTGCTGGCCTGTTATGACTCCAACCACGGGCTGGAGCGCGACTGCCTGAGCTTTCTCCTCTCCACCGGCATTGACGGTCTCATTTATATCCCGGAAGATCTCACCGCCGGAGAATTCTACGAGCTTACCGCCCAGCGGCCTGTTCCCGTTGTGCAGGTGGACCGGATCATCGAGGGCGTGCAGGCCGACTCTGTGCTCACCAACAATGCCGAAGCCGTACAGAGTGCTGTTGCAGCCCTGCTGCAGAGAGGTCACCGCCGCATCGCCATTATTTCCGGTCCCAAATACGTTATGACCTCCAAGGAGCGTATGGTGGGCTATCTCCGCGCCCTTTCCGACCACGACATTTCCTATGACAACGATCTGGTCATCAACGGCGAACTGACCTTCTCCGCCGGTTACCAGAGCCTTTCCCAGCTGATGGCCCTGTCCAATCCACCCACCGCCATTCTCAGCACCAACCACGATATCACCATGGGCCTGATCACCGCCGCCCGGGAGCGCGGCTACAAGCTGCCGGAGCAGATCGACATTTTCGGTTATGACTCCCTGGAGGCCTGCAGTATCATGACACCCCCCATTCCGTTGGTCTATCAGCCGGAAGATCAGATTGCCCGAACGGCCGCAGGTTTCCTGATTGATCGGCTCAACGGTTACGAGGGCTGCATCCGTCAGGTTCGGCTGGAAAGCCAGCTGGTGCTTTGATCCGGTATCAGACGCAACGCGTTTTATACATATATAGTGTAAACTGTGCCGCTTTGGCGGCAATAAGATCAGGAGGAAACTACTATGGCAAAAAACAGATATGTTGGTGATTATCCCGTCATCGGCATCCGCCCCATCATCGATGGCCGCCGCGGCCCCATGATGCTCCGTGAATCTCTGGAGCCCACCGTCTGGGCCATGGCCAAAGCCGCCAAGAAACTGTTCGAGGAAAACCTGTTCTACTCCAACGGCGAGCCCGTGAAGGTCGTTATGGCTGACACCTGCATCGGCCGTGTTCCCGAAGCAGCTGCCTGCGCCGATAAGTTCCGTAAGGAAGGCGTTTCCATCACCTTGTCCGTCACCTCCTGCTGGTGCTACGGCTCCGAAACCATGGACATGGATCCCCAGACTATCAAGGGTGTGTGGGGCTTCAACGGCACCGAGCGTCCCGGCGCTGTGTATCTGGCTGCTGTTCTGGCCGGCCACGCACAGAAGGGTCTGCCCGCATTCGGCATCTACGGCCATGAGGTGCAGGATCTGGATCAGGTTTCCGAGATCCCCGCTGACGTGAAGGAAAAGCTGCTGCGGTTCGGTCGCGCCGCTGTCGCCGTTGCCACCATGCGCGGCAAGTCCTATCTGCAGATCGGCTCCCAGTGCATGGGCATCGCCGGCTCCATCGTCGATCAGGACATGATGGAAGCTTACTTCGGTATGCGTGTCGAGTCTGTGGATGAGGTCGAAATCCTGCGCCGCATGGAAGAAGGCATCTACGATGAGGAAGCTTTCCAGAAGGCTCTGGCATGGACCAAGGAGCACTGCAAGGAAGGCCGCGACGACAACCCCGAAACTGTTCCCTTCCTGGGCAAGGATCACAAGATCAAGTTCACTGCCGAAGAGAAGGAAAAGCAGTGGGAGTTCACCGTCAAGATGTACTGCATCATCAAGGATCTGATGGCCGGCAACCCCAACCTGCCCGAAGCATTCGTGGAAGAGAAGGTTGGCCACAACGCCATCGCCGGCGGCTTCCAGGGTCAGAGACAGTGGACCGACCATTGGCCCAACTGCGACTATCCCGAAGCTCTGCTCAGCTCCACCTTCGACTACGAAGGCGCCCGTGAGCCCTTCACCCTGGCCACCGAGAACGATATTCTCAACGGCATGGGCATGCTGATGATGCGTCTCCTGACCCACCGCGCCCAGATCTTCGCCGATGTCCGTACCTACTGGTCCGGCGAAGCTACCGAGCGTGTCACCGGCTACAAGCTGGAAGGCAAGGCTGCCGAATCCGACGGCATTATCCATCTGCTGAACTCCGGCGCTGCCTGCCTGGATGCTTCCGGCGTCTGCACCGATGAGAACGGCAACGCCGTCATGAAGCGTTGGTGGGATGTCACCGACGAGGACATCAAGAAGATGACCGACGCCACCGTGTGGTGCGAAGCCGGCTTCGACAACTTCAGAGGCGGCGGTTTCTCCAGCCACTTCAACACCTATGCCGAAATGCCCTGCACCATGATCCGTCTGAATCTGGTCAAGGGTCTGGGCCCCGTTCTGCAGATCGCAGAAGGCTGGACCGTCAGCCTGCCTGAGGATGTCAACGACAAGCTGATGGAGCGCACCAACCCCACCTGGCCCTGCACCTGGTTTGCTCCCCGCTGCGACGGCAAGGAAGGCTCCGCATTCAAGACCGCTTACGAAGTCATGATGAACTGGGGCGCCAACCACGGCGCCATCTCCTACGGCCACATCGGTGCTGACCTGATCACCATGTGCTCCATGCTGCGCATCCCCGTCTGCATGCACAACGTTCCCGAAGAGGACATCTACCGTCCCGCCGCATGGAACGCCTTCGGCATGGACAAGGAAGGACAGGATTACAGAGCCTGCGCCACCTACGGCCCCATGTACAAGTAAGATTTCCCTTATCATCATGCCAAGGATCACAACGGTCCTTGGCATGATTTGAATGAATAATTGACAATTGACAATTGACAGTTGACAATGATTGTATCGGCTTCGCCGATGTATTTCCATTTATATACCGCTTTTCCCATTGTCCCGATCATATCGGCATATACAAATATGTTATGGCAGCCACGGGTGCCTATTCAATCGTCGCGTCAGCGACACCTCCATTGTCAATTTTCAATTGTCAATTGTCAACTCCTGTCATATTTTTCAAACAGAAAGGAATACTCGCTATGTTAAAGAACATCCCCCCCATTCTCTCTCCCGAGCTGCTGAAGGTTCTGGCAGAAATGGGTCACTCCGACCGTATCTGCATCGGTGACGGCAATTTCCCCGGCGCCAGCATGGCCAAGGCCAAGAACGCCATCTTCCTCCGTGCCGATGGTCACGGCGTGCCCGAGCTGCTGGACGCCATCCTGCAGGTCATGCCTCTGGACACCTATGTGGATCAGCCCGCCATCCTGATGGAAAAGATGGACTGCGACAAGGATCTGATGATCCCCGTCTGGGATACCTACAAGGAGATCATTGCCAAGCACGATGACCGCGGCGCTGCCTGCGTGGGCAACATCGACCGCTTCAAATTCTACGATGAGGCAAAGGACTGCTACTGCATTATCCAGTCCGGCGAAACCGCCATCTACGCCAACATCATTCTGCAGAAGGGCGTTATTAAGTAATGCTGGTACATGTGATTGAAACCGCGCTGCCGGTTTTGGCAGCGCTGCTGCTCGGTATGCTCTGCCGGGAAAAGAAGTTTCTCTCCCGGGAAGGCATCGACGCCCTGAAAAAAGTTGCCATCAACCTGACCCTGCCCTTTGTACTGGTCAACGCTTTTGCCACCGCCGATTACAGTGGCAACGCACTGGTGCAGCCGCTGCTGGTGTTCCTGCTCTGCTGCGCCGGACTGGTGATCGGCTGGGGACTTGCAAAGGTTCTGCGGCTGCCTGGCAAGGTACCTCCCTTTGTGGCATCGGGCTTTGAGGCCGGTATGCTGGGCTACGCCCTGTTCGTGCTGCTGTTCCCCAATGACTCTACCGCCCACTTTGCCATTCTGGATCTGGGACAGACTCTGTTCGTCTTTACGGTCTACAAGGGTCTGCTGTCGGGCAAGAACGGCATGAAAGCCGTGGCAAAGGATATTCTGGTGTCCCCCATCATCTGGGCAGTTGCCGCCGGCATTCTGCTGGGTGCCACCGGCCTGTACCGTGCCATGGGCACATGGGGCGTTTCCGGCATTCTGGACAGCCTCACTTCTTTCCTCTCCGCTCCCACCGGCATGATCATCCTGCTGACCGTGGGCTATGATCTGGTGCTGAAGGAGATCCGCTGGAGGGACACCGCCCGGTATATCGTGCTGCGTCTGGTGACGGTTGCTGTTCTGATCGTTATCATTCTGGGCATCAACCGGACACTCCTCAACGGCATGATCCACGAAGGTGCGGCTATTTTGCTGATGATTCTGCCGCCTCCCTATGTGCTGCCCATCTTTGCCGACGATCCCACCCAGCGGACGGCCATTTCCTCTGCCCTGTCCGCATTGACGCTGGTATCGCTGATCATTTTCGCAGGCATGACTGCATTGGTGTAACAAAAAGCACGCAAAGCAGCTGCTTTGCGAGCTTTTTAGGCTCCCCTTGGGGGGAGCTGTCAGCCTTCAGGCTGACTGAGAGGTGTGTGCATGAAGCTGCAAACCGTGTTGCAGTGTCTATTCACCCCTCCGTCACGCTGCGCGTGCCACCTCCCCTCAAGGGGAGGCTTTTATCGGTGTATCGATACTGAGATACCGCCAACTGTCTTCGTCGAAGCGGATCATATAGTGGACTTCGTCATACAGATCGTCCGTCTCCGGCAGACCTACGCGGAGATACAGCAGATCGTCCTCCAGACCGGCAAACTTCAGATACAGTCCATCGACTGGCTGAGGCTCCGTATCATCCTGCCATACACCCACAGCAACAGGCTCACCATTCTGCCACCTTAACTGATCCTCCCTCAGCTGATTCGGATCAAATGTAAAATCATCCAGAAAGCGGCTAAGTCTCCATTCCAGATCCTCAAAGGGAATGTTCCAGCCATGATCCCGCATTTGCCAAGCCTTCACCTGCGTGCCGGTATTCAGATGGGTGCTTGCAAGGAACAGCCGAACCAGTTGATCCGCTTCCAGAAAAGCACTGTCCGAAAAACGTATGGGGCCGAACATTTCCACCGGCGCCACGAAAGTATCGAGGATCCACTGATCGTCACCCCGGTCGATCGCAGCCTGCACATCGGCTGCCGTATAGCGGGAGACGGTTTTTTCATTGAAGGTCTCGCCGTAATAATACCAGCCGTCCACTTCCATATAGATGCACTGAGGTACCGACATGCCGTCCACAGCATGATTGTCAAACCATGTCACGTCCCAGTTAGGCACATAGATCGGTTTCCCAACCATTTCCGGATAGTTAGAATCCTCTACCACACCAATTTGTTCACCGAAACCTGCAGGTTTTATCGATGTGGCATAATTGGAATCAACCAGATAATAGTAGGTGCTGCCATAGATGATCCGAATTCTGCCGTGATCCTGATAGATTGGCTTGCCGTTTTCCACTTCGATCGCTTTCTCCGCATCGTGAACACCGGTTGTATCCTCATGTTCTGCTTCTATGGGTGCTGTGGATTCGTTTTCCTGATCCATACTATCCTTTGAATCCTCTGTGACCTTTTCCGGTATAACTGGTTCCGATACCCCAAAATCTTGCAGTACCAACACGCCACTGCCGACCATCAGTATCAAGCCAACCACGATCGGCATCCACTTTTTCCAGCAGTCGGAAAATGTCCGGCGCTTTGCCATACGACTTTCTTCACCCTCAACAACATGGAACAGGTTTTTATTTTTCAAGACATCACACTCCCCTATGGATACTCCGGTTCATTATCCCGGTTCGCCGATGTCAATATACCGCCAGCTGTCCTCGTCGAAGCGGATCATATAGTGAACCTCGTCATACAGATCGTCCGTCTCCGGCAGGCCTACGCGGAGGTACAGCAGATCATCCTCCAGACCGGCAAACTTCAGATACAGCCCCTCTGCATAGCGATACCGCTCCTCGGAGGTAAACCGCAGCATGCCGATCTCCGGATCGTAGGCCTCTGTTTCCGTGGGATCGTAGGTGAAATCGTCCAAAAATTTCTCCAGCCGCTGCTCCACATCCCGGGGATGAACCAGAAGTCCGCCATCATCCTGCGCCCATACCAAATCGATTGCCGTGCCGGTATTCAGGTACAAACCGGCAAGGAACAGGCGGTTCAGTTTCTCCGATTCTTCGCTTTTTCCGTTGAGGATACGAACGTTTTGCGCCTCCACCGGCTGCACAAAGGTCCGGATGATCCACTCCCCGTCTCCCTTGTCGATGGCCGCCTGCACATCGGCTGCCGTATAGCGGGCGACGGTTTTTTCATTGCCCGTAAAGCCGGCAATCCAGCCGTCGGGGCCTTCCACAAGGATTTCCGCAGGCACGGATTTACCATCCACCGCATGGTTGGAATACCAGACCGTATACGCCATTTCGTACACCGGGCAGCCGATATAGGCTTCGTTGTCCGAAGTCTCCACCTCACCGATGTACTGGCCGAGATTGCCCGGCTTTGCCCCTTCTTTCACGATGCCCGGACGCAGATAGTAAATGGTGGAGCAGATGGTGATCTGGGTCACATCCGACGGCGCCGTTGCTTCCTGAGCGCCGTTCATGGAGTCCTCGGCAGTTTCACCTGCACTGGGATCCATGGGTGCAGCCTCTTCCTCCGGAACCGGCTCTGCTTCCATGGGCGCTTCCATAGGTGCCTCCGGTGTTTCGGCTTCCTCGGTCTTGGACTCCTGATCCATCACATCCATGGAATACTTCGGCTCCTCTGGGGCTGCCATTTCCGGCGCAGCCGATTTTGCACCGCAGCCCATAGGGAAATAAGGCAGTGCCAGCGCACCAAGGCTGACGATCAGCGCCATACAGGCAGCCATGGATACCCACTTTTTCCAGTAATTCGGGAAACGCTTATGCTCTGCCATGTGGATCAGATCGTCACCCACATCGCCGATGGCACGGAACAGATCTTCCTTTTTCACAGCGCCACCCCCTCCTTTTCCAGAAATACCCGCAGCCGCTGACGAGTACGGTGGAGGGTGGATTTGACGCTGCCCTCTGCCATATTATAGCGCAGGGCGATCTCCCGGGTGCTGTCCACAAACCAGTACCGCCGCAGGAACACACAGCACTCCTTTTCCGGCAGGCTCCGCAGGAACCGATCCACCATCCGGCTCAGTTCCTTCAGCGCCACCTGATCTTCGATGCTGCCATCCGCGGGAATGCAGTCTCCCAGCTCTTCCAGCGCCACGGGCAGCTGCCCGCCGCCCCGCTTTCCGGCGCGGCCGACCCGGAACCGGTCCAGAGACAGATTCCGGGTGATTTTTCCCAAAAATGAGGACAAAATGGCAGGCCGCTGAGGCGGCATGGCATTCCACGCCCGCAGCCATGTATCATTGACACATTCCTCCGTGTCCTCCCGGTTACAGAGGATGTTATAGGCAATATTGCGGCAGAAGCTGCCGTATTTGGACGAAGTCTCTTCCAATGCCCGTTCTTCCCGCGCCCAGTACAAGGCGATGATGGCATTGTCATCCATTTCTCTCACTCCTTTTGTGTTTTCCTCGTGCCCCACAAGGGTCGCTTGTGCCCCCTCTTAGGGGGCTGGCAGGCGAAGCCTGACTGGGGGTTGTTTCGATGACATCCCTGCTGCAATAATCGATACAACTCCCCGGCGGTTTCACCGCCACCCCCCTGTCAGGGGGGACAAGTTTTTCATCCCGGATAGACTGTATAGATAAAGTAATAACGCAGATGTTCGGTTGAATAGCCCTCACCGATCTGGAAGTATAGTGCATATTCCCGCTCTTCCAGCACTTCTTCTCCCACGCACCGCTGCACCGTCAGCACCAGCTTCTGATTCTCCACATCCAGTGCGCAGCCGCTCTCTTTGATCTTCAGATACATATCTCCGTCATATCCGTCATATCCGTCGATCGACAGGGATTCCATCCAAACCGCTTCCAGCTCCGGATCATAACCGGGCAGCTCCTCCGGTCTCCATGTGAAAGCAGGCAGATACTTGTGCAGCTGCTCCCGGATATCCTCCACAGGGATCAGATAGCCGTCCCCCGCTTCCCAGAGGTAGGAATCCAGATCCTCCACCCGGCTTCCGGCCTGCCGCTCCATCTTCAATGTGACCTTGAAGAAATGCAGCAGCTGTTCCGGCAGCAGGTTGATCTCTCCGTTATTGAAATGATACTGCAGATCCATGCCATAGGAATAAAGACTGTATTCCAGGTCCCGCACAAAGGTGTCCGCCAGTACATCCAGTCTTCCCTCCTGCCACAAGTACTGCGCCTGCAGCCACTCCATCAGGGGCTCATCCAACAGGTAATAAGTCAGGCAGTAGAGATAGCCCTGCTCATTTTCCACGAAGATCTCCAGCGGCACAACGCGTTCCTTGTAGTCCTCCCGGACTTCCGCATCCTGCCGCATATAGACATTGGCATCCAGAAGAATATCATGATCTGCCTGCTCCACAAAACCAAGATGGGCGCCCAGCAGCGGCAATGCCTCTTCCACCGTGTACTGCGCTTCCACATAATAGACCGTATCACAGAACACCAGCTCTTCCTTCGGTGCAAGGGCCTGCTCGCTCTTTGATTCCTCCTGCACCGTTCCCGGCGGATCTGCTTCCGGTTCCTGCGGTGGTTCCGCTTTCGGTTCTTCCGGATTTTGCTTGTGGTTCTCTATGACACCGTCCGCCGCAGGCAGATTCCCCACAGCGGCTCCATAATCCTCATACTGTTCCGCTGACTTTGGTACCAAAAACCGGGGTGCAGCCACCAATGTCAGCCCCACAATCAGCGCCAGACAGGCTGCCACCGGCACAATCCGCCGCCACGGACTGGGCGCAAAGGTTTTCCGCTCCGCATTGGCGATCAGGTCACCGCCCACATCGCCCAGTACCCGAAGCAATCGTTCATTGCCCGTTTCCATTACAGCTGCACTCCCTTCCGCTCCAGATGCTCCCGGAGCTTTTTTCTCGTTCGGTGGAGGGATGCCTTGACCGTTCCCTCCGCCATTTTATATCGACGGGCGATTTCCGGCACACTGTCCATATACCAGTACCGCCGCAAAAACACATAGCATTCCTTTTCCGGCAGCTGCCGCAGAAACCGGTCGATCATTCGCGTCAGCTCCGCATCCGCCCCGGTCTTTTCCACGTCCGTGGGGTCCGGGATGCAGTCCGCCAGTTCTTCCATGGCCAGCACCACCCGTCCACCGCCCCGTTTGCCGGTGTGTTTGGCTTTCCAGAGATCCAGCGACAGATTTCGCGTGATGGTCCCCAGAAAAGAGGACAAAATGGCAGGCCGTTGGGGCGGCATGGCGTTCCACGCCCGCAGCCAGGTATCATTGACACATTCCTCCGTGTCCTCCCGGCTGCGCAGGATGTTGTGGGCAATGGTCCAGCAGTAGCTGCCGTATTTTCGGTCAGTCTCTTCCACCGCCCGCTCCTGCCGGTTCCAGTACAGGTCGATGATCACACTGTCCTCCAATTGCCTCACCCCTTTTGTTTCTCTATCTCTTAAGACGATAAAACCGCCCCGTTGGTTGCAGCTTTTTACTCCATTATACCGGAAAATAAAAAATTTACCACGGGCAACCCGTGGTAAATACATTTATCCACAGAAGCAAATGCTCTGCAGCAGCTCCATAAACAGATCCCACCATGTTTTCCGC
>JAZSCX010000016.1:0-3443 GCA_045530865.1 Candidatus Avilachnospira sp. | reverse complement strand
CGCCTTGCCGGGTTGGAACTAAGGCTTTGTGCTTCACGTTGTTTGCACAAGGCCAAGTTCCTGCCCAGCTTCTTCGCTCCCTTGCCTCCGCCACAGGCGGCGGTCGCTCGAAGCCCTATGTACCCCTCCTCCTAAGATGGGTATATGACCGATCACAGCAAATGCCTGCACAGGTGCGCTCTGGTCAGCACAGTGCCGATCAACCACACACAGATCGCCATGGAAGAATTGCCTTCGTTTCTCAGTCTATCGTGCAGGCACCCTCTTTCGGCGGGGGCAAGCCCCCGCTCTACAGATGCGTGCAGGTACGTTCTCTCAGGAAAGGCTTCGCGGTAGTTGGCTAATCCTTGTGTTTTAATACAGAAATACCGAATTAGATTAGGCGAAAATGCCATGTTGACATTTCGCTCCACAGGGGGTATAGTTAAGGTGCATCACACGACTGACGGGTTTCGCGGATCACCGCGGGGGACTGTGATGTCTACTGTGCCGACCGTCTGGGCAATTCAGCATGATGCTGGGTTGTCCTTTTTTGCATATTTACAGGAGTTTACCACTATGAGCTTTGTTTATCGCGGCCTGAAGGCCCAATTGGATCGCCATATCATCACCGAGGATGAAATTAACCACCATCTGAAGCGCCTGCAGGATCAAAATCCCCGCATTGCGGAAGTACAGGACCGCCCCACAGAGCTGGGCGACGAAGTGGTTCTGGACTACGCCGGCTTCTGTAACGGCGAACAGTTTGCAGGCGGCACCGCCGAAAACCAGACGCTGGTGCTGGGCAGCGGTATGTTCATCCCCGGCTTTGAAGAGCAGCTGGTGGATAAGGTTCCCGAAGAAAAAGTCATCGTCAAGGTGACCTTCCCCGAGCAGTATCACTCCGCGGAGCTGGCCGGCAAAGACGCCGAGTTCCACTGCGTGATCCACTCCATCCGTGTAAAAACACCCCATGAGCTGGACGATACCTTTGCAAAGGAAGTCGGCCAGTGTGAGACACTGGAGGAAATGCGCGTCCGGCTGGGCGAAAGCCTGCAGGCCTACTCCGATGAGCGGGGCGAAATGGATCTGCAGGACCGGCTGCTGCGTATGGCCGCCGATACCCTCGAATTTACTCCCACCAACGCCCAGCTGGAAGCCGAAATGGACAACCAGCTGCAAAATCTGGAAGCCCAGCTGGCACAGCAGGGTCTCAATCTGGAAATGTACTGCCAGTTTTTGAACACCACCCGGGAGCAGCTCCGGGAGGACTCCCGCCCCGGAGCCGAGCAGGCCATCCGCATGAAGGCCGCCATGGAGCAGATCGTGGATCTGGAAGGCCTGACCGTGGATGAAAAGGAGCTGGCACAGGCCTATGCTCTGATCGCACGGCAGAACGGTATGACCGTGGAGCAGATGAAGGACTATGTGGACGCCGCTTTTGAGCAGGCTGTCACCCAGAGCGTCCTCAGCAGCAAGGCCATGGGCCTGATCCGCGAATACGCGGAGGTCACCGTCCGCACGGACAAAGAATAAACAAGGTCAAATTCCCGCCTAGAGCGGGTGTTGATAGAATGCTGCAGCCTGTCCTTACAGATGCGGTATCAAAAATCAAGGAGGAATACTCAATGGCAATCGAATTCGTTGACGGCAAGTATGTACGCGAAAACGGCACTCTGGTTCTGGATCCCACCATCTACAAGGATTGGCAGATCGCAGAAGAAGCAGAAAAGTCTCTGCCTTCTGTGGACTACTTCCGCGAGAAGCTGGGCCTGCTGCCCGAGGAAATCATCCCCTACGGCAAAACCCCCAAGATCGACTTCATCAAGGTCATGAACCGTCTGAAGGACAAGCCCGACGGCAAGTTCATCGAAGTCACCGCTGTTACCCCCACTCCCTTCGGCGAAGGCAAGTCCACTGTTTCTCTGGGCCTGATCGAAGGTCTGGGCTATATCGGCAAGAACGCCGGCGGCGCTCTGCGTCAGCCTTCCGGCGGCCCCACCATGAACGTTAAGGGTACCGCAGCAGGCGGCGGCAATGCTCTGCTGATGCCCATGACCGAGTTCTCCCTGGGTCTGACCGGCGATATCAACGATATCATGAACGCTCACAACCTGGCTATGGTCGCTCTGACCGCCCGTATGCAGCACGAGCGCAACAACACCGACGAGTGGCTGGCAAAGAAGGGCCTGAAGCGTCTGGACATCGACCCCAAGCGCGTCGAAATGGGCTGGATCATCGACTTCTGCGCACAGTCTCTGCGCAACATCATCATCGGCATCGGCGGCCGTCTGGACGGCTTCATGATGGAATCCAAGTTCGGCATCGCTGTCGGCTCCGAGCTGATGGCTATCCTGGCTGTTGCCAAGGATCTGAAGGACCTGCGCGAGCGTATCGGCAAGATCGTTGTGGCTTACTCCCGTACCGGCGAGCCTGTCACCTGTGAGGATCTGGATGTTGCCGGCGCCATGGCTGCATGGATGCGCAACGCCATCAACCCCACCATGTGCTACTCCGTCGAGCATCAGCCCGTTCTGATCCACGCCGGCCCCTTCGCCAACATCGCGATCGGCCAGTCCTCCGTCATCGCTGACCGTCTGGCTCTGAAGCTGTTCGATTACCATGTCACCGAGTCCGGCTTCGCTGCCGATATCGGCTTTGAGAAGTTCTGGAACGTCAAGACCCGCCTGTCCGGTCTGACTCCCAACGTCTCCGTTCTGGTTGCTACCGTCCGCTCCCTGAAGATGCACGGCGGCGGCCCCAAGGTCACTCCCGGCGCTCCCCTGCCTGTTGAGTACACGCAGGAGAACCTGGAACTGCTGGAAAAGGGCACCTGCAACCTGTTCCACCATGTCAACACCATCAAGAAGTCCGGCATCAACCCCGTTGTCTGCATCAACCGCTTCTACACCGATACCGATGCTGAAATCGCTCTGCTGAAGAAGATGTGTGCTGAGCGCGGTGTCCGCTGCGCCGAGTCCAACCACTGGCGTTACGGCGGCGAAGGCGCTGCTGAGCTGGCCCGCGTGGTCGTTGAGGCTTGTGAGGATCCCGTGGATGTCAAGTTCCTGTACGATCTGGAGATGCCCCTGCGTCAGCGCGTTGAACTGATCGCCAAGGAAGTCTACGGTGCTGACGGCGTTATCTGGCAGCCTCTGGCTGTGGAGAAGGCTCAGCGCTTCGAGTCCGATCCCAAGTACGCTGACTACTGCACCATGATGGTTAAGACCCACCTGTCCCTCAGTGATGATCCAACCAAGAAGGGTGTTCCCACCGGCTGGAAGCTGACCATCCGTGACATTCTGGAGTACGGCGGCGCTAAGTTCCTGTGCCCCATGGCCGGCACCATCTCCATGATGCCCGGTACCGCTGCTGACCCTGCTTACCGCCGCGTCGACATCGATGTGGAAACCGGCAAGGTCTCCGGCCTGTTCTAATCGAACATTTCCAAATAGCGAACCGCA
>JAZSCX010000034.1:0-27789 GCA_045530865.1 Candidatus Avilachnospira sp. | reverse complement strand
CCGCAATACCTCTTTTTGTATTGCTTCTGGATAATGCTTTTGCCCTTTCTTTCCTGACATAACAACACCCCCTGATGTAGTTATTATCCTACATCAGGGGGCTTTTTGTCTATTGTCCAGTTTTACTGGTTCAGTTCAACTGATACATTGCTTTTTTATTCTGCTGCCGGGAGGGTGACGGTCACGTCGGTGCCTTCGCCGTAGACGGATTCGATGCGGATATCGCCCTTGTGCTGCGCCAATATCTCCTTGGCGATGGACAGGCCCAGACCGGTGCCGCCGGTAGCCCGGGAACGGGCCTTATCCACCCGGTAGAACCGCTCGAACAGGTTGGGCAGATCCTTCTCCGGAATGCCCACACCGTTGTCCGACACCTTGACAAACACGTTTTTGCCGCTGGTTCCGGCGGTCATGGTGATTTTGCCGCCGTCCGCCGTATATTTGATGGCGTTGGACACCACATTCATGATGACCTGCTCAATGCGCTCCCGGTCGCCGTTGACCTCCGGCAGATCCTCGGGGCAGTCCAGTGTGAAGGTATGCCCGTGGCCCTGCGCTGCCAGCGCCACCGCCTTATACACATTGCTCACGGCCTCAGAGAAGGAGAACCGGACAATGTTCATTTCCATCTTGCCGTAATCGAACTTGCTCAATGTCAGCAGATCCTTGACAATTCGGGTCATGCGGTCTGCCTCGGAGACGATAACGCCCATAAAGTTGCTCCGCAGCTCAGCGGGTAGGTCGTCTCCGGCGGAAATGATGGTCTCCGCGTAGGATTTCACGTTGGTCAGGGGAGTTCGCAGCTCGTGGGACACGTTGGCAATGAATTCCCGGCGGGTCTGCTCGCTCTTGCGCTGCTCGGTGACATCGTGAATCACCGCCATGACGCCGCCGCTGGAGGGCTCTGCGGAGGAGATGGGGGCAAGGAACAGCTCCAGTTCCCGGTCGCCCGCCCGCTTCTGACACTCCAGATACTCGGCGCGCTTCAATGTCAGCAGCTTTTCAAAGGCTACATCGGCGCCGAACACCTCGTTATAATTGACCGTGGTATCCAGTCCGCGGGACAGCATCCGCACGGCGGCGGGGTTGCAGTGGATGACCTGACCGCTGCGGTCAAAGGCCACCACGCCGTCGGTCATGTGCAAAAACAGGGTGGAGAGCTTGTTTCGCTCGTTTTCCACCTCGGAAATGGTGTTCTGCAGCACCTGCGCCATGTGGTTGAAGTTCCGGGTCAGGGTGCCAATCTCATCCCGGCTGGTGACCTCCAGCTTCTGGGCATAGTCGCCGGCGGCAACCTGCCGGGTACCGGTGGTCATGGCACGGATGGGGGTGATCAAAATCTGCGACAGCAGGAACGCCAGCACCACGCAGATCACCAGACCCATGACCAGTGCCTGCAGGATGATGCTGAACACCTCGCCCGTCAGGGCGTCCACCGTCAGCTTGTTATCGAGAATATAGACAATATATTGATGTGCTTCGCTTTCAATGGGCACCGCCAGATCCATGATGTCCGACGCGATGGAGCCCCGTTCGCCCACCTGCCCGTTCATGGCCTGGGTGATATTGGCGGTGATGCCCACGGTGGCAGCCTGATTGGAGCTGTCCAGCACCTCGGCGGTGGCCTGATCGAGAATATACACGTTGCGCTGGCTCAGGTCAATGCCAAGATCGGCCTGAGACATGAGCAGCTGCTTCATCTTCGCCACGCCGCCTTCCTCTGCCAGCTCCTGCAGCTGCAGGATGAAATCCTGAGAAAAGGTGCGGTTCATCTGGTCGTAAAAATCATCGATATAGTAGTTGCCCACGCCATTGATCAGGAAGGAGCCCACAACGGTCATCAGCGCCAGAATCAGCAGCACCAGAATCATGACCATTTTTGTTCGCAGTGATCGCATAAAGCTCCTCCTTTCGTTTGAAATGCTGAGTGATGAATGATGGTGTCCGGCAAAGCCGGACGATTCAAATCGTCGCCTCCGGCGACGCAATATTTTATTCTCCGGAATAATACCCCGCGCCGCGGCGGGTCTTGATGATCTTCGGCGTGCCGGGATCATCCTCGATTTTTTCACGCAGGCGGCGAACCGTCACGTCCACCGTCCGCATATCGCCGTAATAGTCATAATTCCAGACCTTTTCCATCAGCTCTTCCCGGGACCAGACCTTGCCCGGTTCCGACAGCAGGCACACCAGCAGGTCATATTCCTTCTGGGTGACTTCGATGGGTTCGCTGCCTTTGATGACAGTCATGGACGCCCGGTCGATGGACAGATCCCCTGCCCGCAGGGCATTTTCGTTGATGCCTTTGGTGCCGGCATCCAAACTGCGGCGGCGGATATTGGCCTTGACTCGGGCCAGCAGCTCCCGCATGGAGAAGGGCTTGGTGATATAATCGTCGGCGCCGGCCTCCAGACCGAACACCTTGTCGCTCTCTTCCTCGCGGGCTGTCAGCATGATGATGGGCACCGCAGAACCGCCGTCACGCAAAGCGCTGCAGATTTCAAAGCCGTTCATGCCCGGCAGCATCACATCCAGCAAAATCAGATCGGGATCGCAGGTGCGGGCCAGCTCCAGACCGGCAGGGCCTTCCAGCGCCTCCAGCGTCTCGTAGCCCTCCCGCTTCAGATTGAATTTCAGAATTTCTACAATGGCTCTCTCGTCTTCGACGATCAAAACGGTCTTACTCATGGGTGCTCCTTTCAGGAGCCAATTGACAATGGACAATTGACAATTGACAATGACGGTGTCCCCTGCGGGGACGAATTTTTTTCTTATCTTTTATTATACCATGAAGCGTAAGCAAAATGGTATAATATAGCCATATTTTCCGGTTCCCGGCAAAGCCGGGGAGGAAAATGGCGATAATTCGGTATAATAACTGCCTTTGCAGTTATTATACCATAAAATTATCCGTCATGCCAGATGGCGAAGGGCTTTGGGGAAATGATTTTTTAAAATTCCGCCGCTGCCCTTGACCCAGCCAAGGCTCAGACCGTCCGCCGTCACCAGTGTCCAGCCGGTCTGGCTGCCCGGGATGGCTTCGCCTCGCAGGTAGGCGGCGATCTCCGGGCTGTCTGCCGGGAAATCCGCCACGGATTTTGCCGTTTTCAGCCACAGCGCCCACGCGTGGGCCGGCTCAAAACGGTTTTTCAGCACCTCGCCCAGCTCCAGGCCCGGGCGCAGCACCTTCAGGCCGTCCAGTACCGGCATGTCCTCTGGCACAAGGAACAGGCTCTGTCCGAAGGACAGGAGCCTGCCCTCGGGAAGGGTAAGACCGTTTTCTTTTTGAAATCTTGTAAGCAGTACCTGCGCCTCCCCTGCGTAAGGGGAGCTGTCCCGGCTTCGCCGGGACGGAGGGGTCGCCCGCAAACACCGGCTTCCTGCACACAATCCCCCCGCCTCGCTTTGCTCGGCACCCCCCTTTGCACAAGGGGGGCTTTTCTTTTCCAGAACTGCCGCGTAGTGGCCTTCGCCATGGAGCAGGTGGGGCCAGAGGCGGAAGGTATGTTCCATATTCGCCGCCGGGTTTTCCACCCATTCGGGATGCCCGGGAGCAAACCACGGCGCATCGGCCTGCACCACGAAAAATTCCGGATGATTTTCCAGAAACCGGCTGACGGCGCCTTCGTTCTCCTGCGGCGCAAAGGTGCAGGTGGAATAGACCAGTCTGCCGCCGGGTTTCAGCATCCGCGCCGCCGAATGGAGGATCTCCACCTGCCGGTTGGCACACATTTCCACGGTTTCCGGGCTCCAATCGGTGACGGCGGCCTCCTCCTTGCGGAACATGCCCTCACCGGAGCAGGGCGCATCCACCAGAATCCGGTCGAAGAACCCCGCAAAGCGGCTTTCCAGCTTCTGGGGGTGCTCATTGAGCACCAGCGCATTGGCGATGCCCAGCCGCTCCACATTCCGGGAGAGAATCTTCGCCCGCTTGGGGTTGATCTCGTTGCAGACCAGCAGCCCCTTCCCTGCCAGCGCAGCCGCCAGCTGGGTGCTCTTTCCGCCGGGGGCGGCGCACAGATCCAGCACCTTCATACCCGGCTGCACATCCAGCAGGCCCGCCGGCGCCATGGCACTGGGCTCCTGCAGGTAGTACAGTCCGGCCTCATGATAAGCCGACAGTCCCGGACGGGTGCTGCTGTCGTAATAATACCCATGGGCAGCCCACGGCACAGGCTTCAGACCAAACCGGCTCAGATCGGGGATTTGTTCGGTTTTCAGAGGGTTCAGCCGCAGACCCACATTCCGGGGGCGGTCATAGGAGGCCAGAAAAGCCTCGTTTTCCGCCCCCAGCAGGGCTTTCATCCGGGCTTCGAACAATTCAGGGAACATGGGATTCCTCCAGACAAACAATGCACCAAAGGCCCCCTTGTGTAAAGGGGGCTGGCGTCGAAGGCGACTAGGGGATTGTCTGCAGGCAAAATTTGTCACAGGCAACCCCTCCGTCACGCTTCGCGTGCCACCTCCCCTTACACAGGGGAGGCTTTGGTGCGCACAATTCATTTTCTCAGCAAACAGGGACGATCCAGCCGTGGGTATCTACGATTCTGCCCCACTGCAGATCCGTCAGGTAGGTGTACAGCTTCAGGCTCAGCTCGCCGATCTGGCCATTGTTGATGGTCTGCACATTGTCCTTATAGGCCAGCGTGCCCACGGGAGAGATGACAGCGGCGGTGCCGGTGCCGAACACCTCTTCCACTTCGCCCTTTTCGCAGGCCGCCATCAGATCATCGATGGCAAGGCGCTCTTCCCGGACGGTGTAGCCCCATTCCTTCATGATCTCGATCATGGAGGCGCGGGTGATGCCGGGCAGAACCGTGCCGCAGGTGGGAGCCGTCCAGACTTCTCCATTGATCTTGAACATGATGTTCATGCTGCCGACTTCTTCCACATACTTCTTCTCGTTGCCGTCCAGCCACAGAACCTGGCTGTAGCCTCTGGCCTCTGCCTTGGACTGGGCAGCCATGGCGCCGGCGTAGTTGCCGCCGCACTTGGCAAAGCCGGTGCCGCCGCGGACGGCACGGACATACTCATCCTCCACCATGATCTTGATGGGGTTGATGCCCTCGGCATAATAGGCGCCGGAGGGAGAGCAGATGATGCAGAACAAAAACTCCGTGGGTTCATGGACGCTGAGGGTACGCTCCATGGCGAAAGTAAAGGGGCGGATGTACAGAGAGGTGGCAGGCTCGGAGGGCACCCAGTCGGCATCCACTTCCACCAGCGCCTTGACGGCCTCCACGAACATCTCCTCGGGTACCTCCGGCATGCACATGCGGCGGTTGGAGTTGGCCAGACGCTTGGCGTTCATATCGGGGCGGAACAGCTGGATCTTGCCCTCTGCCGTGCGGTAGGCCTTCAGACCCTCAAAGGTCTCCTGACCGTAGTGCAGGCCCACAGCGCCAGGATCCATGGGGATGGGGCCATAGGGGACGATGCGGGCGTCGAACCAGCCCTTGCCCTTTTCCCAGTTCATCAGAAACATATGGTCGGACATATATTTACCGAAGCCCAGCGCCTTCTGATCGGGCTTTTCCTTGGGCTGCGTGGTTTTGACAATTTTGATATCCATGGTGTTACCTCCGGTTCTTCGTTATGGTCTATATCATAGCGCAAACCGAGCCGAACTGCAACCTTTAATTTAACACAGCAAAGCCAAAAAGCATCTGAGTTTTTCATGGACATATGGGGAATTCTTATATATAATGAGTAAAAAAGGGTCTGACCCGAAAGGATGAACGTCCATGGATGAACAAAAGAAGCCCCAGACCACCGAAGAAATGAAGCGCACCATCCCCTTCCGGCTCATTGCCATTGCGTTTTTGCTGTATATGCTGGCAGATATCGTCATCAAGTATGTGCAGGGCGGCTCGGAAGCCCCCACCCTTCCCATGCTGCTGATCGCCATCGTCATCATGGGCGGCGGCTCGGCACTGGTGGGCTGGCTCACATGGAGAAACTGGAAACGGGCGAAAAAGACCGAAGAAGAAAGGGAATAAACAAATGAGCAGCTGCACAGTCGTGCAGCTGCTCATTTTGCATCATGCCAAAAGGGGAAGAAATTCCAGCAGGTCGGAAATGACGTAATCGCAGCGGTCATCCCGCGGATCAGCGCCAAAGAAGCAGGTGGCGATGCCCGCGTTTCTGCCGCCCTGCATATCGGAGGTCAGGCTGTCGCCCAGAATGATGCAGCGGCTTCTGTCCGGCTCGCCGATGGCAGCAAAGACCTTGTCGAAAAATTCTTTTTCCGGCTTTTTGCAGCCCATGGCTTCGGAAATGAACACCCGGTCAAAATACTGATCCAGCCGGGACTTGGCAAGCCGGGGCAGCTGGGTGGTGACCACACCGTTGGTCACGCCGTACAGGAGGTATTTGCCCTTCAGGGCGTCCAGCAGCTCCATGGCATGGGGCATGAGGATGGCGCTCTGCTTCAGACCGTCGGCATACCGCCCGTTGGCCGCCAGCCAATCGGTTTCGATGCCCATTTCGCCCAGCCAGCGCTGAAAACGGGTGGGAAAAATCACAGATTTTTCAATTTCGCCGTGCTCGTAGGCCGTCCACAGGCTGTTGTTGATGGTGAAAACCCGCTGCAGCCGCTGCTCCGTCAGCTCCAGACCGAAGTCCGCCAGCAGCTGCCGCAGGGAATCCGCCGTACCGGCGTTGAAGTCCAGCAGGGTGTTGTCAATGTCCATAAAAATGATATCGTAGGCCATGGGAACCTCCAGCACTGTTTTTCTATATTGTAGCACAAAAGCTTGCGTTTGTGTGATAGAATATAAATTGACAGGATACGGATTGCCACGTCGCTTCGCTCCTCGCAGGCCCCGCATCTTCAGGCGGGGTCTGCCGCTGTAACTTCTACTGTTCGGCGGCAATGACATATCCTGCTCGAACTTCCCCTGTCATTGCGAGGCCTGAAAGGCCGTGGCAATCTCTGTGTATCATATAAGGAGGAACCCATGTCTACCATTACCCAAATCCTCTCCCGGGAGCTCAGCTGCCCGGAAGAACATATCGATAACGTCATCCGCCTGTTGGACGAGGGCAATACTCTGCCCTTCATTGCCCGCTACCGCAAGGAGCTCCACGGCGGCATGGACGATACCCGGCTGCGTACCCTGCAGGACCGGCTGCAGTATCTGCGCAATCTGGAAACCCGGCGGCAGGAGGTCAAGACCTCCATTGAAAATCAGGGCAAGCTGACGGAGGAGCTGTCCGCTGCCATCGATGCCGCCGCCACACTGGCGGAGGTGGAGGATCTCTACCGCCCCTATAAGCAAAAGCGCCGTACCCGTGCCACCGTGGCCCGGGAAAAAGGTCTGGAACCGCTGGCGCTGCTGCTTTACTCCCAGAGCAAAAACCTGCCCGCTCCCGAAGAGCTGGCGAAAAAGGCAATCGATCCGGAAAAGGGCGTGGAGACCGTGGAGGACGCACTGGCAGGCGCCTCCGATATCATTGCCGAGAACATCTCCGACGATGCCGATATCCGCAAATCCCTGCGGCTGCTGGCGGATGCCAAAGGCGCCGCCTGCTCCAAAGCGGCAAAAGAGGATGAGGATTCCGTCTACCGGCTGTATTATGAATTTGCCCAACCCCTGAACAGGCTCCAGAGCCATCAGGTGCTGGCCCTGAACCGGGGCGAGCGGGAGGGCTTTTTAAAAGTGGAGCTGGATATCCCCCGGGATCTGGCGCTGGATCGGATCTGGAAGCGGGTGCTGAAGCCCGGTTCCGCCGCCACGGAATTTGTCCGTGCCGCCGCTGAGGACAGCTACGACCGGCTGATTCAGCCCTCCGTGGAGCGGGAGCTCCGCAGCGCCTTGACTGAAGCCGCCAACGAAAGCGCCATCGGCAACTTTGCCCTGAACCTGAAGCCCCTACTGATGCAGCCGCCGGTGAAGGGTCATGTGACCATGGGTCTGGATCCCGGCTACCGCATGGGCTGCAAGGTGGCGGTGGTGGACGGCACCGGCAAGGTGCTGGACACGGCTGTGGTCTATCCCACCTACGGCGAAAAACAGAAAAACGAGGCCATTATGAAACTCTCCGCCATGATCCGCAAGTGGGGTGTGGAGCATCTGGCCATCGGCAACGGCACCGCCTCCCGGGAAACGGAGCAGATGGCGGTGGAGCTGATTCATAAAATCGGCGGGGGCGTCAGCTACATGATCGTCAACGAGGCGGGCGCATCGGTCTATTCCGCCTCCAAGCTGGCGGCGGAGGAATTCCCCCAGTTTGATGTGAACCTGCGTTCCGCCGTGTCCATCGCCAGAAGATTGCAGGATCCCCTGGCGGAACTGGTGAAAATCGACCCCAAGGCCATCGGCGTGGGACAGTATCAGCATGATATGCCGGAAAAACGGCTGGACGAAGCCCTTGGCGGCGTGGTGGAGGACTGCGTCAATGCCGTGGGCGTGGATGTGAACACCGCCTCCCCCAGTCTGCTGCGGCAGGTGGCAGGTCTGACTGCCGCCACCGCCAAAAACATTGTGGCCTACCGGGAGGAAAACGGCCTGTTTGCCGCCCGGAAGCAAATTTTGAAGGTGCCCAAGCTGGGCCCCAAGGCCTATGAGCAGTGCGCCGGTTTCCTGCGGGTGCCGGAGAGCAAACAGGTGCTGGACAACACCGGCGTCCATCCCGAAAGCTACAAGGCCGCCGAGACCCTGCTGACCCTCTGCGGCTACGATCTGAAGGACGTGGCGGCAGGCGCCATTTCCGAACTGCCCAAGCGGGTGGAAACCCTCGGCTGGGCAGAGGCCGCCAAACGCTGTGAGGTGGGCGAGCCCAGCCTGCGGGACATTGTGAAAGAACTGCTGAAGCCGGGACGGGACCCCCGTGACGAGCTGCCTGCCCCCATTCTCCGCACCGATGTGCTGGAAATGAAGGATCTGAAGCCCGGCATGGTGCTGACGGGCACCGTGCGGAATGTCATTGACTTCGGTGTGTTCGTGGACATCGGCGTCCATCAGGACGGGCTGGTGCACATCTCCAAGGTCTGCAGCAAATTCATCAAGCACCCCTCGGAAGTGGTCTCCGTGGGCGATATCGTCAAGGTCGCCGTGCTGGAGGTGGATGAAAAGCGCAAGCGCATCAGCCTGACCATGCGCGATATCAGGGAATAACCGCAAAAAATCCCCTGCATTGTTTAAATCTTCCAAAACCGGGTCATACTACCATCGGAGGTGCAAACAATGCAAAATCACGAATCCCATTCATTCAAACGGCTTTGGAAGGACAAAGGCTATTACATTCTTCTGGGCCTGTGTGTTGTGGCGGTGGGCGTTTCCGGCTATTTCTTCGTCACCGGCGCCCTGAAAGAGTCCACGGAGGCGCAGGAGGTTCTGTCCATCCCCGCAACGGTGGACGAACCCGTGGAAAAGCCTGCCCAGACGCCTGCCAAAACCGACAAGCCTGCAAAGCCTCAGGAGCAAGAGACCGTCAGCGAGCAGCCGGTGGAGGAAACCGTCCAGCCGGAAGAGCCGCAGGTGGTTCTGCCCGTCAGCGGTGATGTGCTGCAGGATCACGCCATGGATCGACTGGTCTACCATGCCACCACCCAGGACTGGCGGGTGCACAACGGCGTGGATCTGGCGGCGGAAGTGGGTCAGCCGGTCAAGGCCGCCCGTGCAGGTACCGTCTCGGCAGTCTATGAGGACGATTTCTACGGCATGACCGTGGTGATCGACCATGGAGAATACACGGCGCACTACTGCAATCTGGCTCTCAACCCCGCTGTAGCTGCGGGAGATTCTGTCTCCGCCGGCATGGTCATCGGCATGGTGGGCAACACGGCGCTGCTGGAAAGCGCGTCCGCCAGCCACCTGCATTTTGCCGTGTATCAAGGCGGCGAACCGGTGGATCCCGCCGGCTTCCTGTATTAAGATTCCTGTCTCATTTTTTCCTCCTCTTTTTTGCGGCTCCGGCAGATGCCGGAGCCGTTTTTATGGCAATTTGCACGGAATCCTTGCCTTTTTCTCTGCTTTGTGATAGAATTATTCTGTTATTTTGCGGCCTTTTGTCATCCCCATTGGGATGCTGCCATAGGAGGAATACCATGAAACGACTGTTTGCGGCAGCGCTGCTCCTTTGTCTGCTGCTGACGATGACCCTGCCGGTGTTTGCCGCACCGGAGGAAGAAGAAGCCCCCGCCGACGAAGCGGTGGAGGAAACTCCGGAAGAACCGACCGAAGAACCTGAAGAGGAAGCTCCGGCGCAGCCGGAGGCGGTGGATCCCCTTGCCAATGAGACAGCCATCCGCCGTGCCGAAATCACCGGCATTGTGGATGAAAAGGGTGTTGCCACGGTCAGCCTGACCCTGAAAATGCAGATCATCGGCGTGCTGGAGGAACTCCGCTTCGCCGTGCCCGAAAATGCCAAAAACCGGGAGATCAATGGCTACAAGGCCAAGTCCCAGTCCGAAAATGGCATCAGCTATCTGGCGATCTCCAGCAAAACAGGCTTCTCCGGTGAGCAGTCTTTTACCATCACCTACACCCTGTCCGGACTGGTGTCCAAGGGTGCGGAGAGCCAGAAGCTGGATCTGCCCCTGCTGGCCCCGCAGGATTACCGGGTGGGTCAGGTGGCGCTGGCGGTGAACCTGCCCAAGGCCTATACCTCTTCTCCCCGCTTCACCAGCGGCTATTACGGCGAGATCATCGAGGACTATATGACCGTTTCCACCAGCTCTCAGGCTGCCACGGCGGTGGTCAATGTGATTATGCAGGACCGCGACGTTTTGTCCATGCAGCTGACGGTGCCGGAAGGCTATTTTTCCGGCAATTTTGGCGAAGGCGGCCTGTCCAGATGGCTGACGGTTCTGGTGATCGTGCTGGTGGCTCTGGCCCTGCTGTACTGGTGGCAGACCCTGCAGAACGCACCCCTTCGGGTACAGGCCAGAACCCTGCCGCCCGATGGCGTCAACCCCGGCGACCTGCCTTATCTGCTGGCGGGCACCAGCGCCGATTTCAATCTGCTGGTGAGCTACTGGGCCAATCTGGGCTATCTGAGCTTCTATGTGAACAAGGCCGGTCATGTGATTTTGCAGCGGCGCATGTCCATGGGCAATGAACGCCGCCCCTATGAGCGGAAGCTGTTCGATCTGCTGTTCGGCCATGACAATATCTGCGATGGCGCCAGCATGCGCTATAAAAAAGTGGGTGAGCGGGCCATGGCCATGCTGCCCCGGTACTGGGGCAAGCGGCTGTTCGATAAGCGCAGCGGCTCTCCGGCACTGGTCAGAATGCTGTGCTGTCTGGCCTGCGCCCTTGCCACGGTCATTGCCATGGATGCGGTGGGTCCCGACCGGGCACACGGCCTGTTTCTGCTCATCGGCTTCGTGGCTGGCTTTGCATTGTGCTGGCTGCTGCTGGATGGCATTGGCCGGTATTATCTGGGCGATATGGTCAGAACGGTCATCGGCGCCTGCTGCGGCTTGCTGCTGCTGATTTTGGGCGGTCTGGGCGGCGTTGCCATGACCATGGCTCCCGCGGTGGCTGTAACGGTGTTCCTTGGCTGGCAGACCGTCCGCGGCGGTCGCAGAAGCCCCTACGGCACGGAAGTGCTGGGGCAGACGCTGGGCTTCCGCCGGTTCATGCTCCATGCCAACGATTACCATGTGCAGCAGATGCTGCGCCGGGATCCCCAGTATTTCTACAAAATGCTGCCCTACGCCGAAGCGGTGGGACGGGGCCGGCAGTTTGTGGCGCTGTTCCACGATGTGGAGCTGGAGCCCTGCCCGTGGTTCGAATCCGCCAGAAAGGTTCCCACCACCGCCAGCTCCTTCTACCATCACTACATGGACGCCATGGATATGCTCAATCTTTCCATACAGAAATAAGAAAAATCCGCTGCGAAAGCAGCGGATTTTTTTGTGATTGGGAACGGTTTCCCACGTCGGGCTTACGCCCTCCTCGGAATGACAGGATTTTTGTGTTAGCGGCTGAGCGCTATTTTTGCTTTTCCTTCTCAAAAATGGGAAGAAATACACCAAAACAAGTTTTGTTGCAGGCAAGAACGCTGATAAAAGTAACGGCCAGTGCAATCCAGATCAGATAGAGCAGCCGTTCTGCAATAAAAACAGAAATGATCACCGTGGTGCCAAGCAGCAGGCCATTGATGCTACTCCAAACCAGATATTTCGTTTTGATCTGATGCTCTTCCACAAAGGCAATCAAGTGTTTTTGGGCACCAAAGCGCGGGAAGAAGATCCGGATCAGCACCGTGCCGATCGCGATCCCGGCGAGGATAAATCGGAAAATATGACTGATATTCATAATAGACCTCGTTCTAGCGCTGTGTATAAGCAAGTAATGCCGCCTCAATCATGACGGAATTTGATGCAAGATAGCCTCCATCATATGCAGTAGGATCATTCGTTTAGCAGTAAGTAACAACGGTAGGATAGTATCAGCATTTCTTCAAAGCTAACCTTGTCCTTGGGGCAGAAGCAATGATTAGACTTACCCTTTACAACTCCAAGCGTTTCCAGGTTCTGGACTGACTCTTTTGCCCAATCCGATACGGCATCTAAATCTTGAAATGACGAACTCGCAGGAATGTCTGAAAGTAACTCCACATCCAGTTCTTTTTCAACATACTGCAATGTGCGGTACAGCATACAGATATACTGTTCCCGTGTCACAGAATCACGCGGTTGGAAGCGTCCACTTCCGTAACCATTGGAAATCCCTGCTGAATACGCTTTCTCTGCGAAATCGCGAGAATATAGATTGATCATATCTTGAAAAACTCCAGAAGACGTATTCTCAATTTCTGATCCAACCATAGTTTCTGCCAACTGCACAGCAAATGCGACAGAGTGCCTACGATCTCCGTGCAGACGTAAATCATCATGCAACTGCTGCCCTCTAATAAACAATCCTGCCGCCTCAGCTTTGTAGGCATCTTCTTTTGCCCAATCGCTCAGAATCGGAAATGCATTAGCCTGCGCCGGAACAAAGACAGTGCCAATCAGCAGAACACAACACAAAACCGTGCAGGCTGTCCGTTTTAACTGCATTTCTTCACCCCCTTTCTTTTCGATACTTATTCCACAGGAAAATCAATAGAAAATGTCTCATCTGGAGCACCAACATTATGCTCCTGCTCCATATCCTCCAGTGGAACAGCGGATGGGTTGCTGCACTTCAGACCGATCACCACGGAAACTACGACCGCCGCGATAAAAATGATCCATGCCAGCAGGTAGATCTTCCAGTGGCTGGCAAGTCCTTTTTTCTTTTCCGGCTCCTTGTTTTCCAAAACCGGTGCGGCGGCAGGCGCAACGTATTCTTCCGCCTCATCATCCAGCAGATAGTCCACGGTAGTTTCGTACATGTCGCTTAAAACCCGCAGATTATCCGTGCTGGGAACGGCTGCGCCGACCTCCCATCGGGATATGGCCTGCCGGGAGACGTACAGCTTTTCGGCTACCTCCAATTGGGTCAGGCCTTTTTTCTTTCTCAGGCGTGTCAGTTTTCTCGCTAAACTCATATTGGGGTATACCTCCATTGTTGTATAAAACTGCTAAAATAGCAACCGCGTGCAGGTTGCATTTGGGCAATCTGCGGTTGCCTTTGAATTTTCCTGAAAACACCGAATTTTTAATACGGAAATACCCTCGCCTCCCTCAAAAGGAGACGAGGGTGTTTGCTTGCTCCGGTTACAGGATCTGGCCGAATTCTACAGGGGCATTGTTGGGGTCCAGCACCTTGAAGAAGCGGAAGCCGTTCTCCCAGAAGGGCAGATACTGGATCTCCTCCGTCATGGGGGTCAGGCCTGCGGCCTTGACTGCTTCAAAGGCGGCCTCCACATCGTCCACGTCCAGCGCCACGTGATCTACAGCGCCGTCAACGCCCTTGGCGCAGGGGCCGGACTTGCTTTCGTAGGTCTCGATGACCATGTTCTTCAGCTTCAGGAACGCCACGCGGTCAGAGGGGATCTCTTCCCGGCGGACGACCTCGAAGCCCAGCTTCTCATAAAAGGCAATAGTTGCTTCCAGATCATTTGTGGGCAAACCGATGTGCTGGAAACCGTTGATGTGGGCAGCGATGGGATTCATAGACAGCACTCCTTTATTTTGTTTCTGTTTTCATTATACTTGCCCCGCTCCGGAATTACAAGAGGCAGTTGCGCCTGCATGACAAGCCTGCGCAGCTTGCAAAATTGCTTGGATTTCGTGGATTTGACGCAAATATTTTGCAAAATACCGCTCCGCTTCCGTCATTTCTCCGAAATTGCGGAAGTGCAAAAACAGGATTTTACATTATCGCCCTGCTGTGGTAAACTGTATGGTAAGAAACTATACACACGGAGGAAATCCCATGGTTCAGGTACTTCACAAAGGCGCGTATCTGCTGGGCGGCAAGCCCGTTTTCGCGGAGGACGCGCAGAACGTCCTGCCCGCTGACGAGGCCCGGCAGAAAACCATCGCCTATTCCATATTCAACGCCCACAACAAGTCCGACGACCCCAAAAAGCTGCGGCTGAAGTTCGATGCCCTGATCTCCCACGATATCACCTTTGTGGGCATCATCCAGACCGCCAAGGCCTCCGGCCTGCAGAAATTTCCCATCCCCTACGCCATGACCAACTGCCACAACAGCCTCTGCGCCGTGGGCGGTACCATCAATGAGGACGACCACGCCTTCGGCCTGTCCGCCGCAAAGAAGTACGGCGGCATCTATGTGCCCCCCATGCAGGCGGTCATTCACCAGTATGCCAGAGAACGGCTGGCAGGCTGCGGCAAGATGATCCTCGGCTCCGATTCCCACACCCGCTACGGCTCCTACGGCTGCATGGGCGTGGGTGAGGGCGGCGGCGAGCTGGTGAAACAGCTGCTGGAAAACACCTACGATGTGGCTGCGCCCGAGGTGGTCATGGTTTACTTAGAGGGCAAGCCCCGCAAGGGCGTGGGCCCGCAGGACGTGGCCATTGCACTGGTGGCTGCCACCTTCCCCAAGGGCGATGTGAAAAACAAGGTGCTGGAATTCGTCGGCCCCGGTGTGGAAAGCCTCAGCTGCGACTACCGCATCGGTATTGACGTCATGACCACCGAAACCTCCTGCCTGACCTCCATCTGGCAGACCGATGACAAGGTCAAGGCCTACTATGAGACCATCGGCAGACCGGAGGAATACAAGGAGCTGCTGCCCGGTGAAGGCGCTTACTATGATTCCGTGGTCAAAATCGACCTTTCTCAGGTGGAGTGCATGATCGCCCTGCCCTTCCACCCCTCCATTGCCTACACCGTCCATGACCTGCAGGCACGTCCGCAGGAGATTTTCGCAGAGGTCGAAGCCGCCTGCAATAAGCAGCTGGACGGCAAGGTGACCATGGATCTGCAGCGGAATATCGTCGATGGCAAGGTCACCTGCGATCAGGGCGTCATCGTGGGCTGCTCCGGCGGTATGTATGAAAATATCATGGAGGCCGCCGCCATTCTCAAGGACAGCTCCATCGGCAACGGCTATTTCGATATGTCCGTCTACCCCTCCTCCACGCCCATTTCTTTGGCAATCACCAAAAACGGCGCGGCAGCCACCCTGATGGAGGCCGGCTGCGTCATGAAGCCCGCCTTCTGCGGCCCCTGCTTCGGCGCCGGCGATACCCCCGCCAATAATTCCCTCTCCATCCGCCATGCCACCCGCAATTTTGCCAACCGGGAGGGCTCCAAGCCCGCCAATGGACAGATCGCGGCGGTGGCGCTGATGGATGCCCGTTCCATTGCGGCTACCGCAAGAAACGGCGGCGTGCTGACGGCAGCAACGGACATCGAATACGATCTGCCCGAAGAAGTTCCCTACCAGTTTGACGGCTCCGTGTACGAAAAGCGCTGCTACGAGGGCTTTGGAAAGGCCGATCCCACGGCGGAGCTGCGCTACGGCCCCAATATCAAGGACTGGCCCCAGATGCCCAAGCTGCAGGAAGATCTGTTGGTGAAGCTCTGCGCCGTGATCCACGATCCCGTCACCACCACCGACGAGTTGATCCCCTCCGGCGAGACCTCTTCCTACCGCTCCAACCCCATCGGCCTCAGCGAATTTGCCCTGAGCCGCCGGGAGCCTCAGTATGTGGCGCGCAGCAAGGCTGTCCGTGACCGCGGCATCAATGAAGAAGTGCTGTCCGTGCTGGCACAGGTGGGCGGCGATGCGGCAAAGACCTCCGTGGGCTCCTGCATCTACGCCAACCGCCCCGGCGACGGCTCTGCCAGAGAGCAGGCTGCCTCCTGCCAGAAGGTGCTGGGCGGCTTTGCCAACATCTGTCAGGAATACGCCACCAAGCGCTATCGTTCCAACTGCATCAACTGGGGCATGACGCCCTTCACCCTGCCGGAAGGCGCGGAATTTACCTATGAGGTGGGCGACTGGGTCTATGTGCCCGGTCTGAAGGCCGCCATCGCCGCTGGTCAGGAGGAATTTGCCGCCAAGGTCATCACCAAGGACGGCGTAAAGGATCTGACCTTGCTGTGCAAGGGTCTGACAGACAACGACCGCCTGATTCTGCAGGAGGGCTGTCTGATGAACTACTACGCCGCCGGATACGGGAAATAAATGCAGAATGATGAATGCAAAATGCTGAATGAAGGTGTCGCCGCAGGCGACGATTTGAACTGTTCGGCCTTGCCGAACACCTCCATTCATCATTCAGCATTCTGCATTTTAAAAGTGGAGGAAGAAACGATATGCAGAAAATTACTATGACCACCCCCATTGTGGAGATGGACGGCGACGAAATGACCAGAGTCCTCTGGGCCATGATCAAGGAAAAGCTGATCCTGCCCTTTGTGGATCTGAAAACCGAATACTATGACCTTGGCCTGCTCCATCGCAACGAGACGGAGGATCAGGTGACCATTGATGCCGCCAACGCCACCAAGAAGTACGGCGTGGCAGTCAAGTGTGCCACCATCACTCCCAACAAGCAGCGGATGGAGGAATATCCCCAGCTGACCCAGATGTGGAAAAGCCCCAACGGCACCATCCGTTCCATTCTGGACGGCACCGTGTTCCGTGCGCCCATCTGCATCGAGAGCATCAAGCCCGTGGTGAAAAACTGGAAAAAGCCCATCACCATCGCCCGTCATGCCTACGGTGATGTGTATAAGTCCGTGGATTTTTACACCGAGCAGCCCGGCACCTGCACCATGACCTTCACCGCCGCCGACGGCTCCCGGACCGAAACCGTGGTGCAGAAGGTCACCGGCCCCGCTGTCTGGCAGGGCGCTCACAACAAGGACAGCTCCATCCGTTCCTTCGCCCGTTCCTGCTTCCAGTACGCCGTGGATACCAAGCAGGATGTGTGGTTCTCCACCAAGGATACCATCGCCAAGGTCTACGACGGCCGTTTCAAGACGATCTTCGAAGAGGAATTTGAAGCCTATAAGGCCAAATTCGAGGAGCTGGGCATCACCTATTTCTACACCCTTATCGATGACGCCGTGGCACGGGTCATCCGCTCGGAGGGCGGCTTCATCTGGGCCTGCAAGAACTATGACGGCGACGTGATGAGCGATATGGTCTCCACGGCCTTCGGCTCTCTGGCCATGATGACCTCCGTGCTGGTTGCCCCCGACGGCACTACGGAATTTGAGGCCGCCCACGGCACCGTCACCCGTCACTATTACAAGTGGCAGGCCGGGGAAAAGACCTCCACCAACCCCATGGCGACGATTTTTGCATGGAGCGGCGCCCTCCGCAAGCGGGCACAGCTGGACGGCCTTGCCGAGCTGGAGGCCTTTGCCGACCGTCTGGAAAACGCCTGCTTCCGCACCCTGCAGGATGGCGTCATGACCAGGGATCTGGTGGGTCTGGTGGAGCCGGGCTTTGCCGCCAGAGCCGTGGATTCGGAAACCTTCCTCGATGAGATCGCCAAAAGGATCGCAAAATGAGTATTTTTGAAGTCACCGATCTGCACGCGCCGGAGCTGGATGTCTTTGCCCGCCTGACGGAAGCACAGCTTCGGAACCGACTGGAGCCGGAAAAGGGCGTGTTTGTGGCGGAAAGCCCCAAGGTCATCGCCCGGGCGCTGGATGTCGGCTGTACCCCCCACGCCCTGCTCATGGAGCGCAAACACATCGAGGGACAGGGCGCGGCACTGATCGAGCGCTGCGGAGATATTCCCGTGTATACGGCAGACCGGGAGGTGCTGGCTGCCCTGACCGGCTATGAGCTGACCCGGGGCATCCTCTGCGTCATGGATCGCCCGAAGCTGCCCACGGTGGAAGCACTGTGCTTGGGTGCCAAGCGGGTAGCGGTGCTGGAAGGCATCGTGGATACCACCAACATCGGCGCGATTTTCCGGTCTGCCGCGGCGCTGCACATGGATGCGGTGCTGCTGACCCCCACCTGCTGCGATCCCCTGTGCCGCCGTGCCGCCAGAGTCAGCATGGGCACGGTGTTTCAGGTGCCGTGGACGAGAATCGGTGACCATCACAGCCAGTGGCCCCAGCCGGGACTTTCCCGCCTGCAGGAACTGGGCTTTAAAACCGCCGCCATGGCCCTGACGGACGATTCCGTATCCATCGACGATTCCGCTCTGCGGAAGGAAGAAAAGCTTGCCATCATCCTTGGTACCGAGGGCGACGGCCTCAGCGAGACCACCATCGCCGCCTGCGATTACACCGTGAAGATCCCCATGTCCCACGGGGTGGACAGCCTCAATGTGGCTGCCGCCAGCGCTGTGGCCTTTTGGGAACTGCGCGCAAGATAATGCCGCCGCAGAAGTCAGGAACAATTTCCCATCGAATCCTTGACTTCTGCCGTCAGCGGGTATATAATAGAATTAATCAGATATGCCGTTGAGAAGAAGAGAAACGGGAAATCATCGGACACAGACCTGTGTCTGCTGGTTTTCTGTTTTTATTTTTTCGAAAGGAGACTTCCCATGCTGAACGAAATTCTGGACTGTCTGGCGTGCAACCCGGTAATTGCCGCCGTACAGGATGACAAGTGGGCCGACGCCCTTGCCAGTCCCGCGCAGGTCATTTTCTACCTGTCCGCAGACCTGATGACCGTGAAGGAAAAGATCGCCGCCGCCCACGAGGCAGGCAAATATGTGATGATCCACATCGATCTGGCAGAGGGAATCGGCAAGGATAAGGTAGGCATTGCCTATCTGAAGCATTGCGACGCCGACGGCATCCTGTCCACCCGGGCGGGTCTGATCCGTCTGGCAAGGGAACAGGATCTGCTGGCCATCCAGCGATTCTTCCTGCTGGACTCCAAGGGGCTGGAAAGCATCGGGGAGATGCTCAAAACCTCCTCCCCCCATCTGATCGAGCTGATACCGGGGGTCATCGGTAAGGCCATTGCCCGGTTCTGCCACGGAGGCATTCCGGTGATCGCCGGAGGACTGATCGAGACCAAGCAGGAGGTCACCGGGGCACTGGGCTGCGGCGCAGCTGCCGTTTCCACCGGAAAACCGGAGCTTTGGTATTTATAATTGTATATACCGCAGAGAAAAAGAGACGCGGACAGAGATCGGACACCGAAGGGTGCGCCAGCTCTGTCCGTTTTTGTATGTTTGGAGGAATGATTATGTATGACGTATTGATCATCGGCGCAGGCGTGATCGGCGGCATGCTGGCCCGGGAGCTGAGCCGGTATGAGATCCGCATCTGTCTGCTGGAGAAGGAAAACGATGTGGCCATGGGCGCATCCAGAGCCAACTCCGGCATCATCCACGGCGGCTACGATCCGGAGCCCGGCACGCTGAAGGCCAAACTCAACGCAGATGGCGTGGAGCTGCTCTTTGCCGCTGCCCGGGAATTGCAGGTCCCCTGCAAACGCAATGGCTCCATGGTCTGTGCCTTTGGTTCGGAGGAAGAGCACCGGCATCTGGAAGCCCTGTACCGCCGGGGACAGGAAAACGGCACGCCGGGGCTGGCACTGCTTTCCGGTGAGGAAGCCAGACAGCTGGAGCCGAACCTGTCTGAGGCGGTGACCATGGTGCTGCACGTTCCCAATGCGGGAATCATCGATCCCTACACCCTGACCATCGCTGCCGTGGGCAATGCCATGGACAACGGCGCAGCCCTGCGGCGGAATTTTTCCGTGTGCCGTGTAGAGCGCGAAGATGATCACTTTACCGTCTTTGCCGAAAATGGTGACTGCGTACAGGGCAGATTTCTGGTCAACTGCGCCGGCGGCTGGTCCGACCGGATCGCAAAGCTGGCGGGAGACGATTTCTTTACCATCACGCCCCGGGCGGGTGAATATATGCTGCTGGACAAAGCCGAAGGCAGCCGTGCAACGCACACTCTGTTCCAGTGCCCCACCGCAGAGGGAAAGGGCATTCTGGTCTCTCCCACCGCCCACGGCAATCTGCTGGTAGGCCCCACCGCCACCCGGGTGGAAACACCGGAAAGCCGGGACACCACCCCCGAAGGTCTGGCGCAGGTACGGACACTGGCGGCAAAAACCGTGCCGTCCACGGATTTCCGGCAGGTCATCACCTCCTTTACCGGCGTCCGTGCCACCGGCAGCACCGGGGACTTCATTTTGGAAACCTCCAAAACCGTGCCGGGGCTGATTCACGCAGGGGGCATCGAGTCTCCGGGACTGACCTGCTGCGTATCCATCGCCCGGTATCTGACAGAGCTGCTGCAGCAGGCGGGGCTTTCCCTCACCGAAAAGGCAAACTGGAACGGCACAAGACCGGATCCCCACGCCTTCCAGACCATGACACTGGAGGAAAAAGACCGCTATATCCGCCAAAACCCCGCCTACGGCAAAATTGTCTGCCGATGCGAGGGTATTTCGGAGGGCGAGATTCTGGATGCCATCCACCGCAATCCCGGCGCAAGGGATCTGGACGGCATCAAACGGCGCACCAGAAGCGGCATGGGCCGCTGTCAGGGCGGCTTCTGCAGCCCCCACATTCTGATGCTCCTCAGCCGGGAGCTGCAGATTCCCATGGAGGCCGTGACCAAAAGCGGTGGCAGCTCTCAAATCGTAACAGAAAGGATCGGTGATGCGCTGTGATGACCCATGATATCGTTGTGATCGGCGGCGGCCCCGCGGGCATGGCGGCGGCAGTTGCCGCCTATGACGCAGGCTGCAAAGATGTAGTCATTCTGGACCGGGAGCCGCGTCCCGGCGGCATTCTGATGCAGTGCATCCATAACGGCTTCGGTTTGCACCGCTTCGGAGAAGAGCTGACCGGCCCGGAATACGCCGCCCGGTACGAGGACATGGTGCTGCAGCGCGGCATCCCGGTCTATACCGAAACCACCGTCACAGCCGTGACCGCAGACAAGGTAGTGACCGCCCAGAACCGCAGCGGCATCCTGCAAATGCAGGCAAAGGCCGTGATTCTGGCCATGGGCTGTCGGGAACGAAGCCGGGGCGCCCTGAACGTCTGCGGCTCCCGGCCTGCGGGCATTTTCAGCGCCGGTACGGCCCAGAAGCTGATCAACTGCATGGGGTATCAGGTGGGAAAGCGGGTGGTCATTCTCGGCTCCGGTGACATCGGCCTGATCATGGCCCGCCGGCTGAGCCTGGAAGGTGCAGACGTTGCGGCTGTTTGTGAGGTCATGCCTTACTCCGGCGGTCTGACGCGAAATATCGTCCAGTGCCTCCATGATTTTGACATTCCGTTGTACCTTTCCACCACGGTGGTGCAGATTCACGGCGAAAAGCGGCTGGAGGGCGTGACCATCGCGCAGGTGGACACCAACCGGCAGCCCATCGAGGAAACCAGAAGGTATATCCCCTGTGACACCCTGCTGCTTTCCGTAGGTCTGATTCCTGAAAACGAGCTGACCCGGGCTGCGGGGATCCCCATGGATCCCGTGACGGGCGGCGCCATGGTGGACGAGAACTGCCAGACCGGGATCGACGGCATTTTTGCCTGCGGCAATGTGCTGCAGGTGCATGATCTGGTGGATTATGTGTCCGAAGAGGCGGAGCGTGCCGGTACAGGTGCTGCCACCTATGTGCAGGGGCTGCAGGCAGAGGGCGCAACTCTGGCCGTACAGGCCGGATCCGGGATCCGCTATGTGGTGCCGCAGACCATCCGCTCTGCAGCAGAGGATGTGGCGCTGTTCTTCCGCGTGGCGCAGCCCTGTGAGCGGGTCAAACTCACAGTGACCAGCGGCGAGCAGGTGCTGATTGCCGCCCAGCGGCGGAACACCGCCCCCGGCGAGATGGAAAAGCTGGTGATTCCGGCGGCACAACTGCAATCTGCCACCGAAGCTCTGACGGTTCATCTGGAGGTGCTGTAAATGACAAAGGAATTTGTTTGTATCGTCTGTCCCAGAGGATGCCGCCTGACGGCGGACATCTGCGGTGAGCAGGTCTCGGTCAAGGGCAACACCTGCCCCAGAGGTGAGGTCTATGCCGTTAACGAAGCGCTGCATCCCATGCGGACCGTCACCGCCACCATGCGGGTGGCAAACCGGGAGAATATCATGGTTCCCGTGAAAACCGCAGCGCCCATCCCGAAGGAGCAGATGATGGCGCTCATGGCTGCCCTGCGGGCACAGACCGTCCGCGCGCCCATCGCCATCGGACAAGTGCTGCTTTCCGACCTGTTCGGCACGGATATCGTAGCCACAGAACAAATCGATTAATAACGAATTGCCACGGCCTTTCAGGCCTCGCAATGACAGATACGCAACGATGTCATTGCGAGCACCGGAGGTGCGTGGCAATCTTTTTCGGAACACGGTTGATTCTTTTACTAAAACGAAGTATAATTTTAGTAAAGAACGTATCAGGAGGTTCTCATGGAAAAGCTGACCATTCGCGATATTGCCAAAATCGCAGGCGTGTCCACTACCGCCGTCTCCTTTGTGCTCAATAACCGGCCCGGTGTTTCGGAATCCACCCGGAGGAAAGTGCAGGAGATCATCCGCCAGACCGGTTTTACCCCCAATATCCACACCCGCCGTCTGAATCTGAAGCGCAGCTTCACCGTCCATGTGGTCATGCGGCAGTATGACTACAGCCTTTTCAACCTCTTCGCCATGGACGTGCTCACCGGCATTTTTAAGGAGAGCAAGCATCTGGGCTACAGCATTATTTTCACCGCGCTGGAAAAGGACACGGACTGCAGCGAGCTGATGGACGCCATCCACAGCAAGGATGCCGACGGCATCATCTTCATTCAGGTCTATAACAAAAATGTCATACAGCTGCTGCAGCAGGAGCAGTTTCCCTATCTGTGCGTGGACTCCCACGCCCCGCAGGACGGCTCCATCCCTCTGCTGGAGGTCAATTACTACGACGCCGCCTACCGTGCCATCCGGTATCTGGCAGAACAGGGACACCGGGACATCGGCTTCCTGATCTCCGACCGCCACGAGGAGTTCCACAAATTCACCCTCGCCGGTTTCCGGGATGCGCTGCGGGACTGTGGTTTGGAATGTCACGAGGAATGGATGCAGCAGATCGTCCACAACATTCCTCAGCCCGCCGCCGATGCCATGGAGAAGATCCTCTCCTGTCCCCAGAGACCCACCGCCGTGTTCTGTGCCAGCGACACCTATGCCGCCAACGCCATCCACTACGCCGCCAGTCAAGGGCTGCGGGTGCCGGAGGATATTTCCTTCATGGGGCTGGATGATCTGGTCATTTCCGAATATACCAATCCCGCCATCACCACCATGGGTCTGGACAAGGTCGCCATGGGCCGTCAGGCCATGAGCACCCTGTTCCAAAGCATGAACGGGGGCGAATACGCACGGGTGCAGCTGCTGCCCACCACCCTGATTGAGCGCAGCAGCGTCAAAACCATGGAAGGAGTGCAGCCATGAACATCATTATCACCGGCGGAAGTCGGGGCATCGGTGCAGAAGCCGTGCGGTTTTTTACCGCACAAGGGCACCGGGTGCGGTTTCTCTATGAAAAAAACCACGAGGCCGCACAAGCCGTGGCTGCCGAGACGGGTGCAGAAGCCGCTTGCTGCGATGTGGCGGACAAAGAAGCCGTTGACCGGGCGCTCAAAGATTTCGGCTCTGCCGATGTGCTGATCAACAACGCCGGAATCGCCCATTACGGCCTGATCTCCCAGATCGGCAAGGAACATTGGGACCGGATGTTTGCCGTCAACGTTCACGGCATGTACCACTGCATCGATGCCGTGCTGCCCGGGATGCTGCAGCGGCAGTCCGGCTGCATCATCAATGTCTCCTCCATGTGGGGGCAGGTGGGCGCCTCCTGCGAGGTCTGCTACTCCGCCACCAAGGCGGCTGTGATCGGTCTGACCAAATCCCTGGCTAAGGAGCTGGGGCCCAGTCATATCCGGGTCAACTGTTTGGCGCCCGGTGTGGTGCTGACGGATATGTGCGTCCACATTGATGCCGAAACCATGGACTGGCTGCGGGAGGATACGCCCCTGAACCGCCACGGCACACCTGCGGACATGGTGCAGGCCATGGATTACCTGATCCGGGCCGAGTTCCTCACCGGACAGGTGCTGCCCGTCAACGGCGGCATGGTGATCTAAAGCCCCCTCATCAGAGGGGGCTTGAACGATACCTGTAGGGGCGACCATTGGTCGCCCGAAGGGCAGTGCCATACGAAGATGACTGCCTGCACGCGGGCGATTGATAATCGCCCCTACGAACAGACATGAGGGTGCATACACAGGAGACCGCAGGTCGCCTCTACGGATGCAGATCTTAATATAAAAAACAGCCCCCCGGAGATCCGGGGGGCTGCAGCTATTTAGCTGAGTACTCTATTTTGAGGATTAATTACTTAATCTTCAGAACCAGAGTGTGGATGGGGTCGCCCATGCCGTAGATGTCGCCAGTGGTGTCGAGTTCATACTCGGGACCCTGATACTTCTGGACGAAGTCGGTGCCGGAGTAGACGCCAGCAACAACAGTGCCATCGGTGACATCAGTCAGAACGTAGACAGTCAGGTCAGCCAGGTATGCAGACTGGATAATGTCTTCCAGACCCTCAGCGGTCCACAGTTCGATCTGGCCGCTCTTCACAACGACGTCGGAGTAGGTACCGGCAACTGCGAAGAAGTCGGTAGCAGTCTCAGTCATAGCGACATAGATGGGCAGATCATTGTAAGTGCCGTTGATAGCCTTGACGGAGGTCACGTACATCTTGCCAACTTCCAGTTCATCGCCGGTCCATTCATCGTTGTTATCGTCAGCGTTGACATTGAAGTAAGCAACGTAAGCGACTTCGCCGTTGACATATGCCTTGTAGTATGCAAACTCGGTGAAGTAGTCGCCCAGACCAGCAACGCCGATCTCTCTTTCCTTGCTCAGGACGTAGATGACTTCAGCAGTGGTCTTAGCATAGAAGGCGTCGATGAACAGGTCGGTGACATAGCCATCAGCAGTAGCCAGGTACTGGATGGTGTTGAAGTACTTCTGATCACCGAAGACCAGCTTGCCCAGATATTCAGGCATTGCCTTGTAGCCGGTAACAGCAGTGTAGGTGGGAGCGCCGGTAGCGATGTCCCAAGTACGGACCAGGAAGCGGGTGTTGGCGTCGAAGTGGTAGTTCAGACCGTTGGGAGCCTCTTCGTTGACCAGTTCGCCGGTGAAGCTGTTCAGCCAGGTGTCCTGACCGGCAACTTCAGCAACCTTGGTCATCTGGCCGTTGGCAGTGTTGTACTGAGCCAGGATGCCGTCCCACTTGGTGCCGACGTTGGCCAGGTTCTGGCCACGCTCCAGCATGATCTGGTAGGTGTCAGCAGTTTCGGGATTGTCATCGATGGTGATGGCCATGCCCTTCACTTCAGTGGCGTCCATCTTAACGATGTCGGCAGTAGCGGCGTAGGTATGAGTGCCCAGAGCGACATCGGTGCCGCCAGCGTGGACAGTGGTGAACTTGTTGGAGCCTTCGACGAAGTAAGCAACGTCAGACTTGGTGGCAGTGCCGGCAGCGGGAGTGGGGCACCAGTACTGGATGTAACCGTTAGCCAGATACAGGTCAACGGACTTGCCCTTAGCCTTCCAGCTCATGATGCCTTCTTCAGTAGCCCAATCATTGTCGATAGCCTTTTCGTGGCCCATGTTGAATGCGTATTCGTACTTCGCATCCTTGTCGGTGATGATCCAGGAAGCCATGGGATCAGCAACCCAACGGTGGGTCTCGTCGACCTTCACAGTGACGGGAGTCACAACAGCATAGCTGTGGACGAACTCGCCGGAATCGTGAGCGTCGCAGGTCAGAACGTCAGCCAGCTTGGTGCCGCAGGTGCCGTCGCAAACAGTGAAAGCAACAACGTCGCCAACCTTCAGGGAGGTGTCAGCAACTTCCAGTTCAGCTTCACCGATGTAAGCCTTGCCGTAACGGGCGCTGGTTCTGGTAACGGTGTCAAAGTAGGTGTTGATCAGGACGATGCGCACGCCGCCTTCGACAGCGTAAGCTTCGGCTTCAACGCCCTTGCCCAGGTATGCGGAGTAATCAACAGCAGCGCGCTCTTCGCCGCCCAGTTCTGCACCATTGACATAAACGTCAACAACAGCAGTGTTAGCGGGCTTGGGATCAGCGCCGTTGACAGTAGCGTTCACGGGAGCGTCCTTATAGAACTTGCTCCAGGAACCAACAGTCCAACGAGTGCCGGGACGGCCGTAGCAGTCAACATCAGCCTGATCGTCAACGCCCAGGATTTCGCCCAGAGTGACGGGGGAGATGATGGCATTGTTGTATGCCAGCTCGTAGGGAGAATCTTCGCTCACATTGGGGTTAGCAATGTCGGGCAGAGTGGGCAGGATGCTGGTCAGCAGAGAGTTGGTCATCTTGACCAGATTCTCGGAGACGTAGCCATAAACCAGGCGAGCCTGCAGAGCGTTGAAGAACATCAGAGCAACCTGATCACGGGTAGCAGCCTTGTAAGCGTCGGCAGCGGGGATGCCAGCCAGCAGGCCCATCTTTTCAGCGTCGCGGATAACGGCGACCTTCCAGTTGGGGTTGGCAACATAGCCCTGCTCAGCTGCGTCCCAGCCCAGGACGCAGAGCAGCATCTTGGCGACTTCGACGACAGTGACCTGGCCATCGGGATTGAAGGTGGTAGCGTTCAGACCAGCGATGATACCCAGCTGTGCGCAGTAGGTAACATAGCCTTCGGACCACTGACCCTTAACGTCAGCGAAAACGTTGTCGGCGCCAACATAGTAAGTAGCGTCGAACTTGCCGCCGTTACGGAGACGAGCAACCATAGCTGCGACTTCGTCACGGTCGATGGTGTCGGCGGGATGGTACTTGCCATCGTAGCCTTCGGTGATGCCCAGAGCGGTCATGATGTCAACAGCGACGACGTTCTTGACTTCGTCGTAGTCGGCATAATCGCCGGGGGTACGGGCGCTGGCCATGGCGACGAAGCTGAACAGAGTAGCAACGACCAGGATCAGTGCCAGAACTTTGCGAAAGTTCTTCATTGAGGTGTCCTCCTAATGTTTATTTGACCTCGGGCAATAATACCCAAAATCATTTGTACCAGTATCATACACGATGGCTCCGCGGATTGCAATAGGGGGAGGCGTTTTGTAACATAACTGTAATATTGGGGCAGTTTTGTTACAGAGTGGTGCCTATATATGGGGCATAGGATACTTTTCAACACGAAATGTTGTAGGGGCGACCATTGGTCGCCCGAAGGACAGTGCCATACAAAAGATGACTGCCTGCACGCGGGCGATTGATAATCGCCCCTACAGACAGGAGTGGCGGTGCGGTTCCGTAGGGGCGACCATTGTGTCAAGTGTAACATGGTATACACCAGTGTAGGGACATAGTATACAACTCACATTCTCGCAATGGAGCGGTGTATCAGTTGTCCATTCTCTGTATCGAACTCGGCAATTTTGAAATTTCGATA
>JAZSCX010000074.1:0-54674 GCA_045530865.1 Candidatus Avilachnospira sp. | reverse complement strand
AATAAAAGCAGCCCCACTTGGTGGGGCCGCTCGTAAAAGTATGCGGTCGGCAGACCGTTTCACCGCGCCTTGAGGCGCGGCCAATGACAGGCCCTTATAGGGCCAGAGCAGGCCACCCGTTATACGGGTGGTCCTGACTTTTTGTCTATAAAAAAACCAAAGCCCCGAATGCAGCAGCACATTCGGGGCTTCAGATGCAATCACTGTTCATGATCTCAATTACCTCTTTCTTGCGGTGGGAGGAAATAAAAAACTCCTGCACTCTGCAGGAGAACTTCTATTCTCAGCGGTCGCTGACTCGAACTTCTTCTTCTGCAAAGATGAGATCATCCACATCGGGCTTGTAATTCCACATTCCATTCACCTCCTTGATCGATTTATCGGACTACGGGCACATTATACACCCATTTTTCCAAGAAATCAAGGCAAAAACGTAAAGATTATGTTAACGGAATGTGAATTTATCATTATCTACAAAAGTTCCGGTACATGGGTTCGGATCACGCTCCATGCCTCCGTCAATCTCTCCAATGACCATGCGGCATTAGCGGGACTGGTGGAAGGAAGCGGTATTGCTTTTACACCGATGACGGTTTCGGTGTACCTTTTATAGTACTGCCAGGAAGTACTGCCGTTACAGTAAACCCCGCATATCCGCGCCGCCGCAAAAATCGGCGAAAGATCGTTGGGCTCCACCTGACGGATACTGCTGTCGGAGGAGCCGGCGATCTCGCAGCTGCCGATCACATCCCACAGGGCAATGTGATGAGCATGGAGAAAGGCGGTTTTTTCCCAAATGGTTCGGGGTACCGGCTCGTGAAAGACCGCCGCCAGCACCTTCCAGAACCGATTCTGGGGGTGGTGATAGAAAAACTGTCCCTCTCTGGATTTGACCGAGGGAAACGACCCCAATATTAGGATCCGGGATTCCGAATCATACAGAGGTGGGATGGGATGCTGCTGCCGTTTTGGTGTCATGGGAACCTCCGGATGTTTTTCTCTGATTATACCGGGAAACGCCGGAAACCGCAAGAACCTTCGACAACAGGCAGCCGCAAAGTCCCAGATAGATCCCGCCGCCCATGAGCACATGAAACCATGTGGCTGCCATAGGCAAAACCGTTCGGCAGAAGATCACCGCTGCCGCCGTGCTGCAAATTACCTTCAGCAGAGCGCCCAGCCCCGGTGCCGCACCGCTGAGCTGCAGCAGCCGCCGGAGGCTCAGATAAAAATTGATGCAGTGGGTCACCGCATAGGTGAACAGGTAGCCGCCGATCCCCCACCGGGGCAGCAGCAAAAACAGGCCGATCACATCCAGCAGGTTGGTCAGGGTATTGACCCGGACGCAGTACACCTGCTGTCCCAGCCCTTTGTGCATCCCGTCCACAATGCAGTCCAGATACAAAACCGGTACCAGCGGCGCAAACAGACGCAGATACAGCCCCGCCTCCGTGCTGTTATACAGCAGCAGTCCCAGCGGATCCCCAAGAACCAGCAGCAAGCCGGCGATGACAGCGGAAAATGCCATGCCTTTCTGCAGGCAAACTTCCGTCATTCGGCGGATCCGGGCCTGATTGTTTTCTGCTTTGCAGCGGGCCAGCTCCGGAATCAACAGATCTGCCACCGCAAACAGCACCACCGTGGGAAACATCATCACCGGAAACACCATGCCCTGTATGGTGCCGTAGGAGCCCAAGGCTCCGGTACGGGAACCGCCGAACCGGGTCAGCCCATAGGGGATCAAAAACTGTTCCAGTGTTCCAAGTCCGGAACGCAGATAATCATTCAGCGCCACCGGAATACACAGCTTCCGCAGCCGCCTGCCCATAGACAGGGGCTGCTTTTCTTTTTTACAGCCCCGGAAGTTCAGCAGAAGCATTGCCATCAGCACCGCCACAGAGCCGACGGACGCCAGTGCGCCGCCGCCCACAACGGACAGGCAGGCATGGGACAGATCCGAGGAAACACCCAGTCTCAGCAGCCACACGGTGGCAGCCACGGTCACAATTCGGTCGGCGATTTCCACCAGCACCAGCCTGCCGACCTGCCCCACCGCCGTAAAATAACCGGTGAGAATGGCGCTGACACACGACAGTGGCAACGACAGGCCCAGCAGCCGCAGGCTTGCCGCTGCCCGCAGATCCTTTATCCAATACAGCGCCAGCCCATCGGCGCCCAGCACCATGGCAGCGCCCACTGCGGCACTGAGGACTGTTCCTGTGCCAAGGCACCAGATCATAGCCTGCCGGATCCCCTCCGGACGGCGCAGACCAAATTCCTCGGCGGAGAGATACATGGCAGCCACCCGCAAGCCGGAGGTTCCCACTGTCAGAGAAAACCCGTAAACCGTCATGATCAGCTGCATCAACCCGATGCCAACTGCCCCGATCTGTCCCGTCAGATACACCTGAAACAGCATGGATACGCCGCGGATGATCAGATTTGCCAGGGTAAGCAGGATGGCGCTCTTTGCAATGGACGTACGAAAGGCCATGGACATCCCTCCCTGTCCATGGCTATGAGGCCGCAGGCAAAAAAATACCTCACACAGGAGAACCCTGCGTGAGGTATTTATCAATTCAGCTGGAAGGTGTAATACACGGCTGCAATAAACTCCACCGCAATGGCGGCAAACATGCAGTAGTAGGCAAACAGGCCGCCGAGGAAGGGAATCATGGCAGCGCAGACCACCCAAAGGATGTTGGCGATGTACAGCAGAACCGGCAGAGATTTGGCGGAGTACAGCGCAATGCGCTTTCTGCCAAAGACCAGACGGCCCTTGTTGCGAGAAGCCATACAGGACGCCAGCGTTGTACCGACGAGAACCAGAGCCAGAATAATCACAACGGCAACGGTTTTCTGGGTCCAGTACACGCCGCGGCTGAAGGAGAAGAACACGCCGCCGGCAGTGACCGTGGAGAGGGAGAACAGGAAGAATTCCCAGCGGTACAGCTGGAAAATGATGTACTGAATGAGCACGGCGAAGCAGAGGAAATACAGGAAATCGAAATCATCTGCGCCGGACAGCCGCATATTCCATGCGGTTGCAAAAACCAACAGGCCGAATACCAGCACCCAGGGCATCACAACTTTCACTGCCTGCTTCCGGACAGTCAGACCCACCACGGCAGCAGCCGCCGCGATCACCAGACCCACGATCATGATGGCGGGCGTTTTATAATACAGAGCGGAAAAACCGTTCATCGTTGCATAATAATCGCGCAGACTGCGCAGGCCCAGCAGAGCCACGCACAGAAGCACCAGCGCAATCATGACTTTATAAACCACTGCATCATCGTTCTGTTTCTTATGCAGTTGTTCTTTCGTCATGTTCGTTTTCATAACCATAAGCAGATCAATTCCTTATCTCAATTTAACCAAGCTCACCCGCTGCATACATCAGCGCAGAGAGCGCGCAAAGCGGAGCCGTTTCGCACCGCAAAATCCGCGGGCCAAGAGAACAGACAGCCATGCCGGCATCCTGTGCCTTCTGCACCTCCTGTTCCGTCAGACCGCCTTCCGGGCCGGTCATCAGGGCAGCTGTGGTAAATGCGGCGCTTCCCACGGCGGAAGCCATGGAGCAGGTCCGTTCATTTTCATAAAACAATGCGGAAAAATCGGCGCCTGCCGCCCGTTTTACCGCAGCATCAAAGGAGTCCAGCGTCAGAACCTGCGGGATCCGGCCTCTGCCAGACTGCTCCGCAGCGGAAGCTGCGATCTTCTGCCAGCGCTCCAGCTTCTTTGCCAGTGTTTTGGCGTCAGGCCGGGAAATGCTTCTGGTGCAAGGAAACACCACCAGCTCGTAAGCGCCCAGCTCCGTGGCTTTCTGGATCACATGCTCAAATTTATCAGCCTTGGGAAAGCCCATATAAATGCTGCACTGCAGCCGGGGTTCCGCAACCGAGGGCTGCACGGAGCAAATCTCCAAAACCAGCTGACCCGGGCGGAAGTCCTCCACCCGGCAGGCAGCGTCATTTCCGCAGCCGTCACAGAGGGTCACTTCATCGCCATAGTCAAGGCGGAGTACCTTTGCATGGGCAGCCTGCTCTCCTTCCAGTACGGCACAGGAGCCCTGCAGCATCTCAGATGATACAAAAAATCTGGGCAATTTGAGCGCCTCCTGACATAAAATGAGACTAGACCATACAATCGCAAAATGTATTATAGCAGAAATCTTTTTCTTTCGCAACAGGAAATGTTGGGTTCGGCAGCAGATAAATGTAAAAATTCTGTTGACAAAATTTCTTCCACTGGATATAATATACAGGCACTGAAAAGTGAATATATGCGGGAGTGCTGGAATGGTAGACAGGCACGTTTGAGGTGCGTGTGTCCTATGGCGTGTGAGTTCGAGTCTCATCTCCCGCACCAGAAAAACCATGGTTCAAAGTGTGATAAACACGTGGAAACATGGTTTTTTCTTTGGTTTCGCAGTTAAATAGTTCGCACTTTGAAAACGCGCTTTTGCTTTTGGGTGTTATTTGGGTGTTACGGCTCAAAAAACAGAAAAATCATGTTCAAAATGGACATAAAACAGAAGCCCGCTCCGGCATTGGGAGCGGGCTTTTCTGTGTCTATGTGACTATGCGCGGCGGGATCGCTGCGGCTGCTTTGCCAACAGATCCCCCACTCCCTCGCTTGCTCTTGCTCTCGCTTCATCGAATGCGTGTGCATAGATGTTCAGAGTAGTGGACACCACGGAATGCCCAAGGTTTGCCGACACACTCTTTACGTCTGCGCCGGAGGCAATTTGCAGACTGGCGTTAATATGTCGGAAGTGATGTATGCCGTAGAATGGCAGATTGATCCGGCTGCAGAAGCGGCTAAGCCAATTATACGGCGCGTTTGGGTGCAAACTCTCTCCGTTCCATCCGGTGAATACGCGGCCTGTATCGTGCCACTGATCGCCCAGAGAAAGGCGTTTCTCTGCCTGCTCTATTTTCCATTGTCTGAGCACATCGAACACCACAGGCGCAAGACGAATGCTGCGGCGGCTTCCGGTGGTCTTGGGTGTGTCCGTATAGACACCATCTGCGGGCGTATAGTAGGAGATCCGGGCAACGGTCAAGAGCCGATCTTCAAAGTTGATATCCGGCCATTCCAGACCAAGCAGCTCACCGCGCCGGAGGCCGCTGTAAATCGCCAACGTGCAGAATGCTTTCCACATAATCGGTGCATCTCCTAACGCCTCTAGGAAGATCTGCGTCTGTTCCAGTGTATAAACCTTGTGTTCCCGCTCTCTCTGGGCAGGCAGCAGGGTATTTTCACAAGGGTTACTCCTGACCATACCAATGCGAATAGCATACCGGAACACATTAGAAATAAAGGAGCGGTATTCCTTGATCGTTTTGGGAGACAGCCCGCCGCCTGTGGTTTGATTGATACCCGGTTCACTCAGGTTGTTTATAAACTGCTGAATATGCCGGGGCGTGATCTTATCCATGCGCAGATGCCCGATTGCCTGATAGACCCGCTCCGTGTACTTTTTCATACGTTGGTAGCTGCTGGCCTTTAGCTTTTTTACGGCATATTCCGAAAACCACTGATCTGCGAATACGGAGAATTTCACATCACCGGAGATCGTGCAGCTGTCGCATTCCTCCTGAAACCGGATCAGTTCTTTTTCCAGTTCCTTTTGGATCTTCTTCTCAGACATACCCGGAGCGGGTTTCCATGTCTTTGATCTCTGGATCTGGCGTCCGTCTGCAGAGTAACCACAGGACGCCCGGAGGCGGTATGTGTCCCCGCGCTTTTCTGCGTATGCCATTATTTTTGCTTCCTTTCGTCTGGCCGACACCATTCGTCATGTATTATGAACATCAGTAATTCCGAAAACTTTCGTTCAAGCAACAATCTTCTATAATTGATATGTTCGCCGTTGCTTAAAAGCGCATATTCAGCGGGAACATATATATCCTCTAGTTCTTTGTCTCGTTCGCGTTTTCCGCTAATTATTTTGTTCCAATCGCCTGCAAGGGCAATTAAAAAAGAAAGGTCTTCCAATAATTTCGTTATCTTCTCGCGGTGGTTCAAAATGATGCAATCAATGTCTTCTTTAATACATATGTCTAGTTCCTTAATAAAAGCAGCAGTTGTATCTGCAATTCCCATGTCATCAGCTTTCACATTTTCTCTCCTACGGTCTTTTGATAAGCCTAGCAACCAATCGGCGCTTACGTTGTATCTTTCTGCAATTCGCTTAATTACATCTGCTCCCGGATTTCTGTCCCCGCTCAAATAATAGCTGATCGATTGCCTTTGTACGTCAATTGATAAAGCCAGATCGCTTTGAGTATCTTTGTTTTCTTCCATAAGCTCTTTTAAGTGTCTAGAAAACGCCTGTTTTCCAGACAAGACAGCCTGTTTCCTATTCATTTCCATTCCCCTCTCGAATTGTTTGCTTTAGTTGCTTCTTGAATATAAAGCAACTAAAGTATTGACATTATCTTAAGTTCCTGCTATAATTGTTGCGAAAACATATAACAGCAACAATAACAAACACATATTAACACAAAAGGTGTTTAGCTGTCAAGAAGGAGCGATTTAAAATGTGCAATCAGGAAATTAGAGATGCAGCCAAGAAAAACGGTGTAAAGCTCTGGCAAGTTGCAGACCGTATCGGCATGAACGATTCGAACTTCTCTAAGAAATTGAGAAAAGAACTCCCCGACCATGAGCGCATGGAAATTCTGGCCATCATTACAGACATTAACAGCGAGAATGGGGGGGATTTAATTGTCGCTACCCAAAATGCGTACCGCGCCCGGTGTGTTGGCTGAGATCCGGGCGGCTGATCCCAATACGGAGGTTTCCTTACATATGGTGCGCCGGATCATCAACAGCGGGCGCGTGCCTGTTGTGAATGCCGGAAACCGGAAACTGGTAAACGTGGATGCTGTTCTCGCCTATCTGGAAGCGGGAGAAAACGTTATCGATACCGGAGCGGGGAAGATCCGGCAGCTGCCGGTTAATTTATGAGTTGTCCAAATTGGACAACTCAGGTCAAGGAGGTAAAATGAATAAACAACGAGTTTTGATATCACGCGGCATTGAAACGATAGAAGTCGAAATCACCGCAGCACACAATCAACACCGTAGCACATTGGAATTATCAGCACAGTTTCCTTACTGGACAAAGACTTTTGCAGAAAGTAAAACAGAGGTTGTGCGGCGTGCTGCTATTCGATTGTCTGTAGATCGCGGTATATTACCGAGCTCTCTCGCAGATCTCGTGGAGCAGGTATGCCAATCTATGGACGCCCAATCCTATCTATGGTTCAACCCAGAGAAATCACACCTTGTTCGTGATCCAGAGGGCGGGTATGGCGCACAGTTGGATTTATCACCAATCCCACAGCTGCTGCAGCGGGCCGCATTGGAGTATATTAAGGAGCGCATCAATGGCGAAGAGGGTTAAGATCGAAACTGCCGGACAGCTGGTGCGTATGTCCTGCTATACGATGCAGCTGCCACAGGACAGCGGAAAAGCCAGAGCTGAAAAATCCAAGCTATCCAGTGCAGCCCGCTCCAAAATGAATGCCATCACATCTTGGAACAAATGCCGTTTGGTCATGGCTGCAAATTTCTCCATGGGAGATCTGTTTGTAACTCTTACATATAACAACCAATCACTCCCTACGGAGCGGGCTGCAGCTTTGAAGCTGCTGCGCAAATGGCTGGATCTGATCCGCGCAGAATACCGCCGCCATGGGCTGCAGCTGCGGTACATATACACCACAGAAAATGCCCATGGCGAGGGGCGATATCATCACCACCTGATTATGAACTGGATCGACAATGCGCCGGAGCTGCTGCAGGCGCACTGGAAGCATGGACAGATCAACGTGGAATATATAGACGATCCTGACTATAAACCCTTGGCACAGTATTTCTCCAAAGAGGGAAGTGACAAGGGGCGCAAGGTCGGGCAGCAAACGTGGACGCCCTCACGCGGCCTGAGAAAACCGAAAGTAGAAACCATCTATGTGCCGGACAGCTTCACATTAAGCACGCCTCCGGGCTGCACAATGCTTGACAATCCATCCGGGCGTAACGCATACGGGGAGTTCTCCTATCTGGAATACTTAACCCCTACAAAACAACCGAAAAAGGACGCAGAGGGAGCGGATTTGTGAGGATTGCACAAGGAAACTTCTTAAAGGGTAATGCACCCTATGGGGCTTGATGCACTGTATATCTTTAGGAATCGTCTTGTAGAAAATACAACAAGGGTGATGTAACCTCTTGCCGAATGCAGTATAATTGCATCAGGAGAGAACATCACCCTTGTTTGCAGAAAAAACGGCGCAAATCTGCACAAAAAACGGCGCGGATCTTTCGAAAAAATGCGGCAGCTACACGCGTACACACCCGCAGCGGGACGTACAGGCGCAGATCAATGCAGCTGCCCCCCGGGTCAAAAAAGTTTCCACGCCTTTCCTTGGCACCGTAGGAGCCCATTCACGCGAAAATTTTCCCCCAAACGCGGAGGAATCCACCGTCAGGCGCGCGGGCGGAGAAATCTGCTCACAAATCTGTAAATCAGGTGGAGTTGTCTGGCGTCTGCCTGCTTTATCAGATCGTGGATGCGCCGAACATAAAAAGCGCGGGATTCGATTATGGCTTTGTTTTCCATGGTAAACCTCCTTGATTTTGCAGCCGGAGCGGGCTATAATAAATCTGCAGCCCGCTCCGAGCGTGTTGCCTGCGGCCTCTTGCATCTGGCTTTGGTCGGCGTTGATGCAAGGGGCTTTTCTCATTACTTAAGAAGCGCGAGAATGACCGCCGCTGGCAGCAGCCCGCATGTCCTCTATGATCCGTTCCAGATCGCGGTTCAATCCGTTCATATAATCATGCAAACCGAGAACCGATTTTACATAGTCCTCAGAGACGGCACCGCATTCTGCCGCAGCGGATAGCGCCAATAGGATTTGATTTGCATTGTCCATGCGTGATCTGAGTAAGTCCAGATCGAACCAGAACCGGGTTTCGTTGTCCACCAATATTTACACCTCCCCTCCTTGAAGTGCCGCAGAGCGGGCCATGCGGATCTGCCGCCCGCTCCGTGCGTGGTTGCCTGTGGCCTCTTGCATCTGACTTTGGTCGGCGTTGATGCAAGGGGCTTTTCTCATGCAATGGTAAAGCGGCGGGCAACAGTTTCGCGGGCGTAGAGGCCGTACAGATCGCCGTGCGCTGCCTTGAATGCCTTATTGTCGAAGCGGGTTCCCCGGATCTCATGCCATGTGATCTTGAAGTCCGCGCCGTGCAGCTCGCTCACGCCCAGAGCTGCCATATACGCCTTGATCTGATCTTGTAGGGCATCGATCTCCCCCGCCACTTCTTCCGCCATGCGGCGCAGCTCTCGCAGCTCCCGCACCTTGCTTTCCAGTTCCATTGTACCCATGTGAATACCTCCTGTTTTGTTTTTGTGAGGGGTTGGCGGCATTGCGGCTGTCCCATCCTTGGCGCTTATCGTATCCGTTCCAACTCTTAGCTTGCAGTCTTGTTAGGTTTCGTCTACCTTGCCTCAACTTCTGATATTATTATAATCTATTTATATAAATATGTCTATTGGCATAATTACCAATATTTATATAAATATATTAGCAATGTTTTATATTGATATAAATAGACTTATGTGATATAATGTAACCATAATGGAAAAGGGCGTCAATTTTGCCGCGCCCCCGGTAGGAGGTAAACCATGGCAGTTTCCAAGGCACAGCAAAAAGCCGTGAATAAGTATGTCAAAGAGAAGTATGATCGTATTCTTTTAACCATGCCCAAAGGCCGCAAGGAGCAGATCCAAGCAGCAGCAGAGGCCAGAGGCGAGAGCGTGAACGGATTTATTAACCGTCTGATCTCCGATGCTCTGGGAGAAGACAGCGGCGCAAAAGAGCAGTCAGACGCCACTTGACAATATATCAAAAAAGGAATATTATATACAGACAGAGGAAACAATATGTTTGATGTTGAATTCTATACGCTGCCGGATGGCACAAAGCCGGTTGCGGAGTTCCTGGACAGCTTGGACAATAAAATGCGAGCAAAGGCATTATATAGCCTGTCGATTTTGGAAGAGTACGGCAACCAGCTGCGGGAGCCGTATTCCAAACCAATTGAGGACGGTTTGTTTGAGCTGCGTGTAAAGTTTGCCAGCGATATCACCCGGATTTTCTATTTCTTTGTTGTGGGAAACCGTATTGTGGTCACAAACGGCTTCGTGAAAAAGAGCATGAAAACACCCAGAGGGGAGATTGACCGGGCAAAACGTTACAAGGCCGATTATGAGCGGAGGTGTCTGAATGAGTGATTTTCGGGATTATCTGAATAAGCAGCTGGAAGATCCGGGGTTTGCCGCTGAGTATGAGCAGCTGCGCCCGGAGTATGAAGCTATTCAAGCAATCATTGCTGCCAGATTGGAGTGCAATATGACGCAAAAAGAGCTGGCAGAAAAAACGGGCATTCGGCAGTCCAACATCAGTCGAATCGAGAGCGGAACCAGCAGCCCTACCATTGATACCCTATCGCGGATCGCAGCGGGGTTGGGTAAAAAGCTGGTTATTGAATTCCAATAAAGTACCGGAGCGGGCTGCAAATACCCTGCAGCCCGCTCCAAATCTTGGGTGTTATTTGGGTGTTGTTTGGGTGTTATACACGCAAATCCCACAAAACAATACCGATGAATATGTACAGAAACATGCATAAAACTGCGGAAAATATCGCAGAAATCACCTATCAGAATTCGAATTTAATGTACCCTTTCGAGTTCGAGTCTCATCTCCCGCACCATGTAAAAAGCTCTTTTGTCACATGACAAAAGAGCTTTTTACAATGATACCCGTTCCTGTCGGACCGGGTGATATATCTTCGATATGATATCGCATTCCATGCGATGATATATGCCTTCGGCACATAAATGGAGCGGATATTATATCATATTTTCGCAACGCGGAAATATATCATACGGCACAGCCGTATGTCATATCGCGTCAGCGATTTATCACAAAGTCATTTGCTTTCCTTCTTCCCGCAGCTTTTCAATCTCCTTATGCAGATACTCCAGCGCATCGCCCACACTGCCCAGCTGATCCACCAGTCCTACCTCTACCGCTTCCCGGCCGTATACCACCGATCCCACATCGGTGGCAATTTCGCCGGTGGCCATCATATAGTCCAAGAATTTTTTCCGGGTGATACCGGAATTTTTCGTGACAAAATCCACGATCTGCTCCTGAATGCGGTTAAAATACTGATAGGTCTGGGGCGCACCCACCACCACACCGGTCATGCGCACCGGATGGATGGTCATGCTGGCTGTCGGCGCGATCATGCACCGCTTGGCAGAGACTGCCAGCGGAATGCCGATGGAGTGTCCGCCGCCCAGCACCAGAGATACCGTCGGCTTGCGCATACCAGCGATCATTTCCGAGATCGCCAGACCCGCTTCGATATCACCGCCCACCGTATTGAGCAAAATCAGCAGGCCGTCTATCTCCGGGTTTTCCTCAATAGACGCCAGAATGGGCAGCACATGCTCATATTTTGTCGATTTCACTGTCTCCGGCAGGATCTGGTGTCCCTCCACCTGTCCGATTATGGTCAGGGTATAGATGGTGCCATGTTCGTTTTTGACGGTCGCCGCACCAAAGTCCTCGATTTGCCGCCGGTCTTCTTCCCGCTGCTGCGGAGTGTTTGCATCCTGATTCATGCCGCGCCTCCCTTGTTTTTGTCCAGTATGTGCCGGGAAATATTTTTTATGCATTTTTTCGAAAAACAGTTGACAAATTTCCCGTTCCGTGCTATCATGTATCTCGCGTTGAGGAATACGCCTATGGGCGAGTGGTGGAATTGGCAGACTCGCTAGATTCAGGTTCTAGTGTCCACTCCGGACGTGCGGGTTCAAGTCCCGCCTCGCCCACCAAAAATAACAGCAAGCTTTTTGCTTGCTGTTATTTTTCTGTGCGCGGGATATCGATGCAAACCCGCCTGATATCAGGGGCCCCATCAAAACCTGTTTTGATGGAGAAAGGAGCCGCAGCGGAAGGAATGAGCTTTCGCCTTCAGGCGAAAGCGAACGATCTGCAGCTTGCGGCGACGCCGTCCCGCCTCGCCCACCATGAAAAAATGATATCCGTTCCTGTCGGAACAGATGATATATCTTCGATATGATATCGCACTTTGCACGATGATATATGCCTTCGACATATAAAATGGAACGGATATTATATCATATTTTCACAAAGTGCAAATATATCATACAGCACCGCTGTATATCATATCGCATCAGCGATATATCATTCATCACGCAATGTCTGCCCCTTGTCATCCGACAAGGGGCTTTTCTGTTACTTCACCGTCTTTTCCGCGAAGCTATTATCCACCACCGCGTCAAATGTCACACGGGCCTTCAGTTCCCCTGCCTCCTCCATCACATCCATCAGGCGGGACAGGGCTTCCTCCTTCATCACCGGTACTTCATTCCATGCGCCGATGGACCGATAACGGGCAGAAACCTTTTCCAGTACCTCCACATCCGTATCGGGGAACTGATCCGCAATGGCCTCCGCCACCTCCCGGTCCGTGTGGGTCTGCACCCATTTCTGACCCTTGGCGATGGCATTGGTGAACCGCTGGATCACATCGGCGTTTTCTTTCATGTAGCTCTCCGCTGCAAAGTAGGCCGTATAGGGAATCTCGCCGCTCTCCTGACCGATGGAGCAGAGCACATACCCCTGCCCTGCCAGCTCCACTTCTGTGGCTGTAGGCTCAAACAATGCCACATAGTCCCCATTGCCGCCGGTGAAGGCGCCGGCCATCATATTGAACTGGACGGAGGTATCCACCACCGCGTCCTCATGGGGAATGACCCCATTCTGCTTCATGACATATTCCAGTGTCATTTCCGGCACGCCGCCCTTACGGCCGCCAATGATGGTCTTGCCACGGAGGTTCTCCCAAGAGAATTCCTCATCGGTTCTGCCCACCAGAAACGCACCGTCACAGTTGGTCAGCTGGGCAAAGACTTTGGGCGCATCCTCCCTGCCCTCCAGCTGTACATAGATACAGGCCTCCGGCCCTGCCAGACCCACCTGCACCTCGCCTGTCAACACGGAGGTCATGACCTTATCCGCGCCGCCGCCGTTGATCAGCTCGATCTCCAGACCCTCTTCCGCAAAGAAGCCCTGGCTCATGGCCGCATACTGCGGCGCGTAGAACACCGAGTGGGCAACCTCGCTGACCTTGACCTTGGTCATTTCCTGTTTTTCCGCTCCGCAGCCGGACAGAACGCCCATGGCCAGCAGGAGCGACAACAGAATTGCAGCTATTCTTTTCATGCAGATACCCCCAAATGTTTTTTTAATACTTTTTCAAGCAAAAGTATCCCCTGATACATGCCTGCCGCCGCCAAGGCCAGCAGCAGAACCGTCGCCATGACCAGATCCATTTTAAAGACCTGTGAGCCATAGACGATCAGATAGCCCAGTCCCGCCCGGGAGACCAGAAATTCTCCCATGATCACACCTACCCAGCTGAGGCCCACATTGACCTTCAGGGCGTTGATCAGGGTGGCAAAATTGGCGGGCAGCACCAGCTTTACCAGCAGTTGCCGCCGGTTGGCGCCCATGGCCTGCAGCAGCCGCAGTTTCCCCGTATCCGTGGCATGGAAGCCGTTGTGCACCTCCAGAATGGTGACCACCAGCGAAATGGCAAGGGTCATGGCAATGATGGAGGACGGCCCCGCGCCGATCCAGACAATGAACACCGGCCCCAGTGCCGTTTTGGGCAACGCATTGAGCACCACCAGATAGGGATCCATCACCCGGAACAGGCCGGGGCTGAGCCACAGCAGCACCGCAATGGCGGCGCCCAGCAGGGTGCCCAGCAAAAAGCCCACCACTGTTTCCAGACAGGAAACACCCAGATGGAGCAGCAGTTCACCCGATACCCACATATTCCGGAGGGTCTGCCACATCCGGCTGGGACAGCTGATAATAAAGGAATCGATCCAGCCCATTTGGGCAGACCACTCCCAGATCAGGAAAAATCCCACAAGCAGCAGCACCTGTGCCACATGGACCAGAATGCTGCTGCGCTTTCTCCCGCGCAGCCATTGGATGCGCTCCGCAGAAAGTCTCTCATCCACCGTGATCCAGCTCCTTCCACACGGCATTGAAATACCGATGAAAATCGGCATGATCCCGCCGCTCCATGGGACTGAGGCCCCGCAGGGCAGACAGATCATGAATGGATTTTACCATGCCGGGGCGGCGGCTGAGCACCACCACCTGATCGGACATGCTGACAGCCTCGGCAATATCATGGGTCACCAGTAGGGCAGTTTTTTCCTCCTGCCGGATGATCCGGTGGATGTCATCGGAGACCGCCAGCCGTGTCTGATAATCCAGCGCGGAAAACGGCTCATCCAGCAGAAGCAGGCCCGGATCCGTTGCCAGGGTGCGGATCAATGCACAGCGCTGCCGCATGCCGCCGGAGAGCTGGTTGGGCAGCTTCCGCTCAAATTCTCCAAGGCCGTAACGCTGCAGCAGGGTTCTGACCCGCTGGCGGGCGGTCTCGTCTTTCGTACCCTGTATCTCAAGGCCAAGGGTCACATTTCCCCAGATGGTGCGCCAGGAAAACAGCTGATCCTTCTGCGGCATATATCCCACCGCCGGACTGATCCCCTCCACCGGTTCGCCATCCAGCCAGACCTGACCGCCGGAGGGCTGCTCCAGTCCCGCCAATATGTTCAGAAGGGTGGATTTTCCACAGCCGGAGGGCCCTACAATACTGACAAACGTATTGTCCTCCACCGTAAAGCTCACATCCTGCAGAGCAGGGATCTCACCGTTGGGAGACTGAAAGGTCTTTTGTATCCGGTCAAACCGAACAAGCAATTGATGTCCCCCTCCAAATTTCGTAACCGAATTTCGGCTCAGGACAGTGTATGAAAAAACGCAAAAAAGGTGCCTGACGGGGTCAGGCACCTTTCAGGCTGTTGAAAAACCGTGTCATTCCGAGGAGGGCGCAAGCCCGACGTGGGAATCCGTTCTCAAAACGTCTTGAATCTAAGGATATCTATAGGAAAACAGCAGGGTTTTAGGAGTACGGATTGCCACGCCCGTTCCGGGCTCGCAATGACATTGCGTACTTCGATACTTTTTCGACACGTAGAAAGGTGCCTGAACCAATCAGGCACCTTCGGTTCGATTGTCGCGGCGGCCAAGGGTCTGGCAGCCTTACATTTATTTCCACGCGATCTGCAGGCCGGAGTTCCAGGTGCGGAAGTGATCGGGAACCTCATCACCGCTGTGGTGATAAATGCCGGCGTACTGCAGGCCGGTCTTGTCATAAATCAGAATCCGGTGGGTATTGGCACTGTAATGGTCAAAGTACTGCACAATGGCAAGTTTCTTACCGTCAAAGCACATAACCGGATCCACATACCAGTAGGGGCCGCCCTCGCCGCCCGGGAACAGCTCCGTATCCAGCCACAGCTCCAGCAGGCCGTTTTCTACCAGATACACCTGAAGGCGGAAATTTTCCCAGTTTTCATCGGGGATAACCAGAGCCACAACCTGATCCTGATGCCAAACTATGGGGGTCCGATCCGTGCCGGGCCGGAGCTGCTGCAAAAGCTCGCAGGTCTCTGCGTCAAAAACGGACAGCACGATCTCTCCCTGCTCCTTGGTGAAGGCATAGACCTGCTCTTCATCGGCGCTGAGCATCAGCTCGCCTTCCTCACAGTCAGCAGGATCCATGGGATAGATGTTCCGGCAGTCCGGCAGCAGGCCGTACAACTCCATATCAGAGGAATAGCCATCCACCTCTCCCAGCTTGCCCATGGGTATATAGTACAGGCCGTAGCCGCATTCAATCTGCGAGAAATCCGCATTTCCGAACAGGCCGAAAAACACACCGTCGTCCAGAACGGCAGCAGACGTGTATTTATAGCTCACCACGGAATCCTTGTCATAGTCCTCATAATAATCGATGTTATAGATTCGGCCTTCAGGATCCTTTGCCACGGTCACATTCAGGAAGAGATCCTCCGGAACCGGAATTTTGAATACGGAATTCAGATATTTCCAGATGACAATCTCATTTTCATAGGGGTTGTAGCCGTTTCTGGGGGTGAAATGAAACCCCATGGGGAAATACGTGTAATAATCAACCAGACGGACACGCTCATTGTGTTCTTCGCCGGCCTTTGTCCGGGACGCAACATCCATGACAGCCAGCAGCACCTGGGGATCGTTGACGTTATGATTGGACTCGACATCCAGTTCCGCCTCCAGATCCACACTGCCGCTCATGCCGCCGTTCAGAGCGGACATACTCAGATTAAAGCTGCCCACAAAGTCACCGTCCTCGTAGATCCGCTTATCGGAATAGGTAAACACCGTTTCCGGCTGAGGGTCTGCCCCGGCGTCATAGGACGTATGCCAGAACAGGCGGCTGCTGCGGTGCCCCAGTGTGGACACAGAAAGTCCCTCCGCCGCCGCAGGATCGCCGAACAGGGTTTCTTCCGTGATGGTGATCTTCTCATGCTGGGCGTCCATATTCACAGCGGCGGAGACGATCACTCCAATGGACAGCGCCAGCAGGACCGCAAAAATAATCAATACTTTTCGCATAGGAACCTCCTTTGGTTTTTCTGCGTAATTGCTGAATCAGCTGCACCGACGCGGGAGCGCTCAAGCCTTCTCCTTGAGGAGAAGGTGGCCCGCAGGGCCGGATGAGGTGTGTGCAGGCAGCATCGGGGGTGCTGAAACACCTCATCAGTCAGCCTTGAGGCTGACAGCTTCCCCTCAAGGGGAAGCCTTTGTGCATCCCGCTTACTCCTCTTCTGTCAGGTCGGAAAGGGCCTTCATGACACGGTCGGACTTGTAGCTGTAGATCTCCTTCACATAGGACATGAGATCCTTCCCCTGCTCCTCCAGCGCCAGCATGGTCACATCGCCCGCGATCTGGCCCTTCCGCAGCAGCACAGCACGGCTGATGAACTGCTCCACCTCTTCCAGCAGATGGGTGGAAAGGATCACCGTCTCCGTAGGCTCCAGAATGCCCAGCAGCACCTTATAGAAATCCTCGCGGTTGAAGATATCGTTGCCCGCAAAGGGTTCGTCCATGAGAATATACTCCGCGCCCTGACACAGCGCCAGAATGACCTCGAACTGGTTCTTCTGCCCGGTGGAAAAGCTGCGGATAGCCTTTCCCATGGGCAGCTCAAAGAACTCCATCAGGGCTTCAAACCGCTTGCTGCGGAAATGGGGAAACTGACTTTCATAGAAGATCCGGTGGTCCCGGGCATTCAGATCCGGAAAAAAGGAGTGCTCACAGGTAGCAAAGGACAGGCGGGCGATGTTTTTCCGGGTAATGGGCTCGCCGTCCAGCAAAATCTCGCCCTTGCAGGGCAGCAGTCCCAGAATACATTTCATCATGGTGGTTTTGCCTGCGCCGTTTTCGCCAAACAGACCCACGATCTCTCCTGCGCCGATCTGCAGATCCACTTCCTTCAAAGCCCGCTTGCCTGCATAGGTTTTCGTCAACTGTTTCAATTCCAGCATAGGATGACCTCCTTATAAGGGAAACGCATCAGGCGGCGTGGCATACCGCCAGAGCAGATAATACAGACCGATCAAAACTGCGGTACAGAGGATACTCAGCACCAGAAAGAGCACCGGCAGGGTTACGCATCGCCGCCAAAGCTCCCACCGGCTGGGCAGCCGACGCATGGTGTAGATCCCCCGGCTGCCCTGATAATGATAGAGGTAAAAGACCGCCATTGCCAGCACAAAGCCCACCGCCGCAATAGCCATGACGATGAAGCTGCCCGACAGCAGCTCCTCAAAAGGCACCATTTTTGTGCGGGTTCGACGCTGATATTTGCCGTTCATATACCAGAACAGCTCTGCTCTGGCCTGTGCATACCGCAGTGGGCAGAGCAGACTGCCGCCAATGCCCACGCCAAGCAGCGCCGCCATGCGGTTTTTCACCTTTTCTCCGTCCATGCCCAGCGGGACATGGCGGTTCCAGTCAATTTTCCTCTTCTTCATGGCGTTCACTCCAGATTGCATAAAGATCGGTGCCGACCACCAGCAGACAGGCAATGATAAAAATCATATTGGAGGAGGCATTGCCCAGCTCCGATGTCAGATTGAAATAACAGCCCAGCAGCACCAGCAGGCTGATGCGGAACCTTCCACGCCGCTGGAAATAGCCAAAGGCTGCAGTCAGAATGCCCATGGAAAGCCAATAGATCGCCAGGTAGACCCATCGTGTCACATCTGCCAGCGGCAGCAATCCATGGAGGAATCCGTTCTCATAGAAGGCTACCAGCAGATTGAGCCCGGGCTCCGTGGTAGGAAACAGCTGCAGATGCAGCTTCCATAGACCAAACACACCCAGCAGCTGCACCGCCCACAAAATCACAAAGCAGCCCAGATGCACCAGTGCCCACAGACCTGTGATCTGCCACTCCGGCAGGGAAAGCCGCTGCAGCAGATAGGCATTGCTGCCGGAAAACCGGCTGCCCTGCAGACAGCAGCAGGCCGCCACCGCCGCCATGGCGGCAAAAAAGACCAGTTTGATATGGATACGGGTCATCACTGCGTAAAAAGGCCGGGCCATATGCTCCCCCTGCTCCAGCAATTGGGGGCAGATCCAGCGGTACAGGCCGTACTCCACAGCCAGCATCACAATCAAAATCAGCAGCAGCTTCCACCAGAGATTTTTCGCCGCTGCCATCCAGACAGATAACACACGTTTCATACATTTACCTCTTCTTTACAGAACGGATTGCCACGGCGGTATAGCCGCCTCGCAATGACATCTTCTTACCACAAATTCTCAATCATTTGAATGGCCTCTTCTTTGGTGACCTCCATCTGCTTCATGGCTTCCACCAGCGTCAGCACATCGGCCTCCAGCAGCTGCCGGCGAATGGCATCCGCCTGAGACGGCGCAAAAGACGCATAGCTCTTTGCACCGCTGTGGGAGCAGATCAGTCCCTCCTCCTCCAGCATCCGGTAGGCCTTCTGGATCGTATTTGGGTTGACGCCCAGCAGGGCGGAAAGTACCCGCCGGGAGGGCATTTCATCGCCGTTTTGAATGGTGCCTGCCACCATGCCGCGCTTGACATACAGCACAATCTGCAGATAGATCGGCACACCTGCGCCGAGAACCAATTCCGCAAAGGATACCATCCGTTCACCTCCAACTGTATTATTTGAATAATACGGTTTAACTGTATTATACACATAGTACGGTTTCCTGTCAAGAAAAAAGCTGCGCCGAAGCACAGCTTTTTGATTATCCATTTTGCTCGGCCTGTGCCTGCGCGTGTTCCGCAGAGGCGATCATTTTCTTCTTCCACTTGCCCCTGGCGTACATCACAGCGGACATGACCGCACCCAGCGTCCAGGAAATCAGCAGCGAGAAGAACAGCGCTTTCGGCTGACCGTTGGGGTACTCTGCCGTTCTGGTGAGATAAGCCAGACCGTAGGCAATGGGTACCCGGAGCACAATGGTAGAGATCAGGGAGATCCACATGGGAGTCATGGTATCACCTGCGCCGCGCATGACACCGCCCAGCACCTGCGTGATGGAGATCATCAGATAGCCGAAGGCCAATATCCGCATCATCCGAACTGCCAGATCAATGAGGCCGGCCGTGGTGGTGAAGATGGCAAAGAGATACTTACCAAAGAACAGCAGCACAATGGTGATGGCAGCAGCAAAGCAGAATGCCAGCACAGAGCCCTGCTTCACACCCTGATGCACCCGGTCGAACCGGGCCGCACCCACATTCTGACCGGTATAGACACTCATAGCCTGACCGAAGGTCATATTGGGAAGCATGGCGAAGCCGTCCACACGCATGACGATGACGCTGCAGGCAATGACCACCTCACCCATGGAGTTGGTCAGGGACTGCACCACCATGCCGCCGGTGGCCATAATGGCCTGCGTAATGCCGGAGGGCAGACCCAGCTGCAAAATCCGGACAGCATGCCCTTTGGACAGCTTCAGCTGCTGCCAGTTGAGATCAAAAATATCTCCCATCCGCATGAGCTTCCAATAGCAGAGCACCGCGGAAATGGCCTGCGCAATGGCGGTAGCCAGCGCCACGCCGGGGACACCCATGCCAAACTTCGCCACAAACAGCAGATCCAAGCCCACATTGAGGGCGGCGGAAACCAACAGGAACACAAGCGCGGAGAAGGAATCGCCCAGACCGCGCAGAACACCTGCCAGCATATTATAGAAGAAGAATCCCACAATACCGATAAAGTAGATATTCAGATAGGAGGTACACCAGTCAATGATGCTGTCCGGCGTGCCCAGCAGCTCCAGCAGCGGTCTGGTGATCAGAGGCCCCACGATCATGATCACAACCGTGGCAATGGCCGCCAGAGAGATACAGTTGCCGATGTTGCGGGACAAGCCCGCCCGATCCTTTGCACCATAGCTCTGGGAAATGACGATACCAGCGCCGGTGGAAATGCCCACAAACAATGCCAGCAGCAGATTCAGAATGGGCGCTGCACTGCCGACAGCCGCCAGTGCGTTATCGCCCACAAATCGACCAACGATGACAGAGTCCGCCGTATTATACAACTGCTGTGCCAGATTGCCAATCAGCATGGGCATGGCAAATTCCATAATGCGCTGCCAGGGTGCGCCCTGCGTCATATCCCGGGCAGTGAAAAGATTCTTGATGCTCACAGACTTCTTCCTTTGCGTTTTTTCTTCTTATTGTAGCATAGATTTTGCAAAAAACAAGCCTTGCCCTGTTCGGCAAGGCTTGTTTAAACGTTCTTACTCCACGCAGACGGTACCATCTTCTTCGATGGTGATCATCATGCCGTCCTGCACATAATTCAGGAATTCATCGCCCAGGCAGTCCACGACCGGCATGGACACATTGTCCAGCCAGACGCTGGCCAGAATGGAACCGGCTGCCGCCAGAGAATCGATGTGGTTGGCAAAGAGCATACAGGCGGGCTGCCGCTCCATGGCGCAGGCGCAGTACAGCACCATGCCGCCGGTGGTGGAGCCAATGGTCTGAGGCAGACACAGGGCTTTACCGCGCATGGGCTTGTTGTACAGATCGGGGTTATTCTGATCGCCGCAGGTGGCCTCCTTGTCGCCGAACTGCAGGGCTTTCTGGAAGGAAGCCAGCGTATTCAGACCGCCATGGGTCACAACGGCTTCAGCCCTGACCGTACCGGGGGTCACAACACGTCCTTTGAATTTCTTCATATCAGTTGCCTCCCTTGGTGATCTGGGTGAGAATCTCGTCATCGGTGTAGTAACGGGCGGTGGTATAGGTGCGGAGCTTATTGGAAGAGGTGATGACCGGCATCTTGCCTGCCAGCGGATTGTTCATGTACATCAGCGGGCAGATGTAGGAGGTAATGACGCCGGTGGCCTTCAGGCGGGCCGCATACTCGGTCTGCTCGAACTCCTTCAGCACAGCGGGTGCTGCCGTAAAGACAGTGGGGATCAGAACCTTTTTGTTTCCGGCAGCCTGCAGGGCGGCTTCCACCTTATCGGTCCAATCCTTCAGCTGCTGCAGGCTCATATGGGGGCAGCCCATGAAGCACAGCTTGGGTTTGGCATCCTGCTTCTTCCACATGACGGGATAGTTATCATAGGTCTGCTGCAAAACCTCATCCGTGATAACAAATTCCTTCGCGCCCTCGGCGATCAGAGCCTTGCCCTGTTCCACGGCTTCCGGGGTCAGGTTTTCAATGTGATACAGGCCAACGGCGCCGTTGGAGGCGGTGGCTGCACCGAAGTCCTTCAGGTAGGTGCAGGCAGCTTCGTCCAGCTCTGTGCCCAGCCACTTGTCCAGACCGACAATATAAGGCACGTCCTCCATGACCTTCATGCCGATGGTGGAGCCCAGCAGCTGTGCCTCGGGCTTCTTGCTGGTCTCGATGCGGATGACCCAGGTGGCCTTACGGCCTTCATCGGTCAGCAGACCGAAGTAAGGCACATAACCTGCAATGGAGCCCATGATATCCATAATGCCGGAGTTCCGGTTGCAGCGGGCGCCCAGCACAGAGTTGGCATAAACCACAGCGGAGGATTCTGCCCAGCTGAGCACCTCACCCTTTTCGGGCTTGTTGCCCACCTGATCCAGATAGCAGGCGCAGGTAAAGGCTTCGTCATTCATGAGGCCCAGCTCCTTCAGCTGTCCCTCATAGAAATCCTGCTTGGAATACATGAACTTGTTGAAAATCAGCTTCATGATGGGGTTGGCAGGCACCTTGGGATCCACCGGGCGGGGATCCAGAGAGAACTGCTGCTGTGAAACCGCACCGGCTTCGATCAGCTGATTCATCAGATCGTAAATGGGGGTGATCATCTTCAGGCCAAAAGACGTGACCAGATGATTGTATTTGGACGTGACAGGCACCAGCTTTACTGCGCCGAAGGCATCGCCGTACATGACAAGGGTCTTCATAACCTTGGCCATGACCTCGCCCTTGGAGCCATCCAGAACGGCCTGCTGCTCAGGGGTTAAGTACATAATTTCAGCTCCTAATCATTGATTGGTGCCTGCAGCGGGCGACCAATGGTCGCCCCTACAGGAAAAACAGAAGAATTACAGCTTCATCGCCACATCCCATGCGCCCCAGATGACAGAGCGCAGGTTGCCGACCTTGTCGGCATCACCCACCAGATGGATGTGCTTGCCCTTAGGAGCCAGCGGTGTAGGACGGTAGCCGGTGGAAAGGATCACCGTGTCGGCAGCAATGTCAAAGCTCTTGCCGTCCTTGTCGGTGACGGTGACGGAGCCGTCCCTGATCTCATTGAGGCGGGTCTCCAGATGGACGGGAACCTTGTAGGCCTTGAAGAAGTCCCGCAGGAAGCTGGTGTTGGCAAGGCAGATGCCCTTGCCGGTGATCAGATCGTCCTGCATTTCCACGATGGTGGGCTTTTTGCCCTGCAGGTACAGCTCGTAGGCGATCTCACAGCCGGTGAGGCCGCCGCCGATGATGGTGACGTTCTCGCCCGCTTCCTTTCTGCCCCGCAGGAAATCGATGGCTTCCACGCCCTTTTCGATGCCCTTGACAGGAATGCGGATGGCCTTCGCGCCGGTGGCAACCACCACTTCGTCGGCGCCCAGAGAAGCCACATCGGTGACCTCGGTGTTCAGCTTCACTTCAATGGGATACTTGGTCAGCTCCCGGCGGTACCATGCGATCAGATCCCGGTCCTTCTCCTTGAAGGAGGGTGCTGCGGCCGCGATGAACACGCCGCCCAGCTCGCCGGACTTTTCGTACAAAGTGACCTTATGACCGCGCTTGGCACAGACCAGCGCCGTCTCCATACCGCCGATACCGCCGCCGATGACCGCGATGTTCTTGACCTTCTTCGCAGGCTTCAGATAATACTTGCTGCTCTGCATAGTCCGGGGGTTCAGGGCGCAGCGGGCCAGATGCATGGTGTCGCTGAGATCCTGCGTATTGGCATGACCCTTGGCGGAGGAGAAGTTGAAGCAGCCTGCGTGGCAGCAGATACAGGGCTTGATATCCTCCAGACGGTCCTCGATCAGCTTGGTGATCCATTCGGGGTCAGTCAGGAACTGGCGGGCAATGCCCACACCGTCAATGCGCCCCTCTGCCACAGCTTTGGCGCCGGCTTCCGGCTCCATACGGCCTGCACAGACCACGGGGATATCCACGAACTTCTTGATATGTGCCACATCCTCCAGATTGCAGTTCTGGGGCATATACATGGGCGGATGAGCCCAGTACCAAGAATCGTAAGTACCGTTATCGGCATTGAGCATATCGTAGCCCGCATCCTGCAGATACTTGGCCACCTTCTCGGATTCTTCCATGCAGCGGCCCGCTTCCACATAATTCTCGCCGGGAACAGCGCCTTCGCGGAAGCCCCTGACCTTGGATTCCACGGAGTAACGCAGGGATACGGAGAAATCCTGCCCGCAGACCTTCTTGATGGCCTGTACCACTTCCACCGGGAAGCGGAGACGGTTCTCGAAGGAGCCGCCATACTCGTCAGTGCGGTGGTTGGTCCATGCCATGGCGAACTGATCCAGCAGATAGCCCTCATGGACCGCATGGATCTCCACGCCGTCCACGCCCGCATCCTTGCAGAGCTTGGCGGTCTTGGCAAAGGCCTCGATGATCTCGTGAATCTGCTCGATGGTCATTTCGGGGGTGGTGATCTCCGGATCCCAGCGGGAAGGCAGCGGGCTTGGTGCTGCCAGCTCATGGCTGGTATCCAGCACCGGCTTCAGCACCGCGCGGGTGAACTTATTCTTGTGCAGGGGAGCAATGAGATCGGTGATGGCCCAGCTGCGGCCCATACCGGCCGTCAGCTGGACGAACAGCTTGGCGCCGGTCTTGTGGATCTCCACCATGAATTCCTTGAGATCCTCGAACATTTTGGGGTTCTGCCACAGCCACTTGCCCCAGAAGGTATCCCGCAGGGGCGCAATACCAGGGATGATCAGGCCCACATTGTTCTGGGCCCGCTCCAGGAACAGCTTTGCCGCTTCCTTGTCAAACTTGCAGCCGGTCAGCTCAAACCAGCCGAACAGGGACGTACCGCCCATGGGACACATGACGATGCGGTTCTTGATCTCCACATTGCCGATCTTCCACGGGGTAAACAGGGCTTCGTATTTTGCATCCATACACAACCACTCCTTTTCTGATTTCATACAAAATAATCATATCCCACCCGACAGTTTCTGTCAAGTTTGGCAATTCTTCCCAAAGAAAAAAGGAGAGCCACGCTCTCCTTTTTGAAAAACCCTACCTGTGTTTCCGCAGTTCCTCTTCCTCCAGAACGCGGTAGGCCACCTTGCCGACCAGTGTTTTGGGCATCTCCTCCCGGAACTCGATGTCATAGGGCATGGCATATTTTGCCACATGCTTCCGGCAATGGGCCAGAAGCTCCCCTTTGACCTCGTCCGAGGGCTTCACACCGGTGGCAAGCTTCACAAATGCCTTGACCTTCTGCATCTTGTAGGGATCCGGCACGCCGATCACGCAGCTCATCTGCACCAGTTCGTGGGCATCCAGAATGTTTTCCAGCTGCGCCGGATAGACGTTATAGCCCGATGTGACGATCATCCGCTTGGCCCGGCCCCGGAAATAGACAAAACCCTGCTCGTCCATCATGCCCAGATCGCCGGTATAGACCCATGTAAGGCCGTCGGCGTGGGTGCGGAGGGTCTTTGCCGTCTCCTCGGGGTGGTGCATATACTCCCGCATGACCGTGGGGCCTGCCAGCAAAATCTCGCCTTCTTCGCCATAAGGCAGTTCTTCTTCCGTATCGGGACGGACGATCTTGATATAGGTATCGGGGAACGGCAGGCCGATGCTGCCCTCTTTCGCCATGTGGTTGGGCGTCAGACAGCAGGCCGTGACAGTCTCCGTGGTGCCGTAGCCTTCCCGTACCTGCACAGAGGATTTGTGTTCCAACAGAAAGTGATCCAGCTTCTTTTTCAGCTCCACCGACAAAGAATCGCCGCCGGAAAACACACCCTTCAGGCAGCTGAGATCGGCGCCCTCCATACCGGGCAGCCGCAGCAGCGCTTCATACAGGGTCGGCACACCCGCCACAAAATTGCAGCGGTGTTTGACCAGATCCCGGGCATAGCTTTTGGGCGTAAACCGGGGCACCAGAATACACCGTCCACCCTGTGTCAGCATGGTATGGATGCACACACCCAGACCGAATCCATGGAAAATGGGCATGGCGGCCAGCATTTTATCTCCGGGACGGAACATGGGATTGGCCGCGATCACCTGCTGGCTCAGGGCATTGAAATTCCGGTTGGTCAGCACGATGCCCTTGGTGGTACCGGTGGTACCACCGGAGTACAGGATCACTGCCGGATCGTCCGCAGCCCGCTTTACCTTGTAGCGATAGAAGCAGTGGCGGCTGAGACGCATAAAATCCTTCCACCGGATCACCGGCGCATCCTCCGGAATCTTCTGGATTTTTCTGCCCTCCGTCAGCATATAGCCCGCCCGGATGGGCTTGGAAAGCTCATCCTTGATGCTGGCAATGATGATATTGACCACCCCGGTATTCTGGCGGATGCGTTCAAACTTGTCATAAAACTGATCCAGTGTGATGGCCGTCACGGATCCGGATGTATTGAGATAAAACTCGATCTCCTTTTCCGCAGAAAGAGGATGGATCATATTGGCAATGCCGCCCACCAGATTCACCGCATAAAACAGATAAATCGCCTGCGGGCAATTAGGCATGGCGATGGTCACCCGGTCCCCTTCCCGCACACCGATGGTTTTCAGGGCTTTGGCACAGGTCTCCACCTGCTGCACCAGCTTTTGGTAGGTGGTGGGCTTGCCCATAAAGTCAAAGGCCACATAGTCCGGATACTGCTCTGCCACCTGCTCCAGCATTTCAAACATGGAGCCTTCAAAGTACTCCAGATGCATGGGCACATCGCCCATATACGGTGCCCATGGAGTTTTTGCCGTAATCTCACGCATGCTGCCGCTTTCCTTTCTTCGGAAGATGGAACACCAGAATTTCCGCCAGGATGCAGACGGGGATGGCGGCGAAGAAATCCACCGCAGAATGCTGCTTGACAAACATGGTGGAAATACAGACCATGAATGCCGCAAAGACCATAAACGCCTTTGTCCACCAATGAGACTGCCGCCGCTTCAGCCATACAGAGGCAATGCCGATGGAGTAGGCGCAGTGCAGCGAAGGGCACACGCCCGTATTGGTATCAAAGGTATAGAGCAGGCTGAGAACCCAGGTAAAGAGGTTTTCTCTGGGAAATACTTCGGGTCGCAGATCTTGCCGTGTAGGGTAAAGAATGTATACAACCATAGCCACCACCTGCGTGACGATGATGTATTTCTGCAGCTTGCAGAAGCTGTCAATGTCATACAACGCAAATACCAGCAGGGACGCCACGATCCACACATACCAAAGCACATAGGGAATGATGAAGAATTCACAGAAAGGAATGATGTCATCGAGAAAGCAATGCACAGGATGACAGGCTTCGGCAGGAATGATATTCTCCGTCAGGAAATACAGGGCAAAATACCCGATCCAGCCAAACAGCAGCTTCAGATGGGAAAACTGCGGGTCGTTCAGCCGGGACAGGCGAAACTCCCGATAGTCAACAACCGGTTTTTTCAACAGATTTGGGCACCTCCCGAGGTATATTGGTGGGATACAAACGTTTGGAAATATTGTTGTACGGTACAACCGTATGGGGCGGCTGGGCAACGGCCAGCGCCGTGACAGCTTCCATCAGTTCCCGGCAGATTCGGGAACGCTCTTCTTCTTTGGGATTGGACGCACAGTACTGTACCGGCAAACCGAAGCAGACCTTTTTCAGCTTGGGAGCCATGTACATGGGCACCAGCTGCAGTTCTTTTCCCGTGCGCTTGTAATACAGGCGGGCAATATCCACAAAGCCCTCCTGAAACCGCTGGACAATGCCGTTGTAATCCTCCGGACACTCGGGAAACACCACCACATTGGCGCCCTCCTCCAGCTTCTGCACCGACCGTCGGAAGGTGGTCATGATCCGTCCGTCCCGGTAGACCGGAATGGTATGGGCATTGTTGAAGATACACACAGAAATAGGCGCGATCACATAAGACAGCAGCTTATAAAACCATTGGATCCACTTGGGCTTATGGCACCAGAAATCCGCATAGGAATAGGCCGGCACCTCTTTCAGTTCCATCATGGCGCCTGCGCACCAGATGGCCCGCTCGCCTGGAATATGCAGCTCCGCAATAATCGGGCCATGCATCTGGCAGTGGTTTCCCACCAGCAGGCAGGGCTCCTGCGGAATATGCTCCAGTCCTTCCAACTTTACCTTGGGATAAAACAGGTCGATCACCCACCGGATGACCCGGTAGCAGCGGTAGGATATGGTTTTTCGGGATTGCTTTTCTCCCAAGAGTTTCATCCTTTCTAAAAATCTGTCCGCTTTTGTGATGTTATCACGGAAACCCCGCGAAAAAACGGGTATACTGAGACCATAAAAAACAACACAAAGGAGCTGAACAATATGTTTGCTAAAGATATTCAAAAGCACAATTTTCATCAGGAGGTCATGGAAAGTGACCGTCCCGTTCTGGTAGACTTCTGGGCACCGTGGTGCGGCCCCTGCCGGATGGTGGTTCCCATCGTGGAAGAGATCGCAAAGGAGCATCCGGAATACAAAGTCGTCAAGGTCAATGTGGACGAGGAACAGGAGCTGGCAGCCCAGTTCGGTGTCATGACGATCCCCTCCCTGTTCGTGATCAAGGATGGAAAAGTCGTCAACCAGTCCAAAGGTGCCAAGCCCAAGAGCCAGATTCTGAAGATGCTGCAGTAATTCTTACTCCAGAGCCTGCAGACCCTGCTGATCCAGTATTTCCACCGCGCCTCTGGTCAGCTTCACCAGACCCTCGGTCTGGAAATATTTCAGCATCCGGGTGACCACCTCTCTGGCTGTCCCCAGATGACCGGCAATGATCTCATGGGTGATCTTCAATACAGATGTCTGCTCCAGGCGGCTTTCCTCCAGCAGGAAGGCCGCCAGGCGTTTGTCCATGCTTTTCCACATGATCTGCTCCATGAGCCACATGACATCCGTAAAATGCATAGCCATCAGTTCATTGACGTAATTTGCCATCACCACGGAGTTTTCCACCAGACGCTTATAGATATGCGGCGGAACGATCCAGAACTCCGTCTCTTTTTCTGCCGAAATGGTAATGTCAAACTGGATGCTGTTCATCACACAGGAAGCGGAAAACAGGCAGATATCCCGCTCAAAGAGACGGTACACCGTGATCTCCCGACCCTCGTCGGAGTTGATGTACGCCCGCAGCTGACCGGAAATGAGCACCAGCAGGCCCATGCAGTACTCTGAACCGTTATGTAACAGGGTTCCTGCAGGCACCTTCCGTTTCACAACGGACTGCTGCAGCAGTTCCTTCTCCCGATCATTCAGTTTATCAAAAACAGGAAAGTATTCAGAAAACTGCATATCCGTGCCTCCTTTTGGAAAATATTATAATGCCGACAGGTTGACCTGTCAATGGATGGAATCGACAGCCCCGCAGGGAATACCCTGCGGGGCTGCTTTGATTGACTATGTAATTACTTCCAGCCAAAGTTGATCAGACCCATCACATAGATGATGATGATGGCAACAGGAACCACATAGCAGAAGAGAGGCTTCATCCAGTTTTTGACCTTCAGGCCTTTGCCGGTGTTGGCTTCCTTAAGGAAGTTGTCCCAGCCCCAGCCATAGCGCTTGCTGCAGCAGAAGATGACGAAGATCAAAGAGCCCAGAGGCAGCAGGTTGTTGGAGACGATGAAGTCCCACAGATCCAGCCATGCGGAGCCTTCCGCAAAAGGAACAAAGCCGGAAAACACACTGTAGCCCAGCGCGGTGGTGGTGGAGGTGATGGCCAGCACGATGCCGCAGACGACGCATCCCTTGGGGCGGCTCCAGCCGAACATTTCACGGGCGCAGGCCAGAATGTTCTCAAATACAGCCAGAACGGTGGACATGGCGGCAAAGACCATGAACAGGAAGAATACGGTGCCCCACAGGCGGCCGCCGTTCATGTTGTTGAACACGGTGGCCATGGTATTGAACAGCAGACCGGGACCGGCATCGACTTCCACACCATAGGTGAAGCAGGCGGGGAAGATGATCAGGCCGGCAGTGACGGCAACAAAGGTATCCAGAAGGATGATGTTCACGGACTCGCCCATCAGAGAGCGTTCCTTGTTGATGTAGCTGCCGAAGATGGCCATGGAGCCGATGCCAAGACTCAGAGTGAAGAAGGCCTGGTTCATGGCGCCGACGATGACATTGGGGGTGATCTTGCCGAAGTCGGGCAGCAGGTAGAAGGTCAGACCTTCCTTTGCGCCGGACAGAGTGGCACTGTTGACGGCCAGCACGATCATCAGCACCAGCAGCGCAACCATCATGTACTTGGTGACCCGTTCCAGACCGCCCTGCAGATTGAAGCTCAGGATGGCAAAGCCGATCACAACCACGACCAGCATGTAGGTCATGTTGAGGCCGGGGTTGGTGATCATGGGAACAAAGCCCAGATCGGCGGTGTTGCCGGTGAGGAACTGGATGAAGTAATACAGGATCCAACCCGCGACAACGGTGTAGAAGGACATGAGGCACACATTGCCGAACAGGGCAAGGTAGCCATGGGCATGCCACTTCTGGCCGGGCTTCTGCAGCTTCTGGTACATTTTAACGGGGCTTGCCTGAGCCGCACGGCCCATGGAGAATTCCATGACCATAACAGGCAGGCCCAGCAGCAGCAGACACAGCACATAGATCAGCACGAAGCCGCCGCCGCCATACTGGCCGGCCATCCACGGGAATTTCCACACGTTGCCGCAGCCGATGGCGCAGCCTGCGCTGAGCAGAATAAAGCCCAGACGGGATGATAAACGTTCACGATTTTCCAAGGTTTTTCCCTCTCTCTCACTTTAAAGTGATTACATTGTAGCAACATAAAGCGCAAATGTCAAAAGATAATTATATTTTTCGAAAAAACACTTTGTTTCGTTCGGTGAAAAGTGATTTCGTCACAGAAATCAGCACCAAAAGCGCATATACTAAAGCCAGAAAGAACAAGGAGGTACGCATTATGAGATTACAGAATAAAGTAGCCATTATCACCGGAGGCAGCCGCGGCATCGGCTTTGCCACCGCAGACAAGTTCCTGCAGGAGGGCGCTTCCGTGATCCTGACTGCCAGCTCCCAAGCTTCCGCCGACAAGGCTGTTGTCAAGCTGAAGGAAAAACACCCCGATGCCGTTGTTGCCGGTATCAGCCCCGATCTTTCCAGTCTGGAGTCCGTCCGGGAAGCATTTCGGGAAGCCACAGCCAAATACGGCTGCGTGGATATCCTTGTCAACAATGCCGGCGTTTCCGAAAGCACCCCCTTCATGGACTATACGGAGGATACCTTTGACAAGGTCATGGATCTGAACGTCAAGGGTGTGTTCAACGCCACCCGCGCAGCCGCCGAATGCATGGTGGCCAGAGGCTCCGGTGTGATCCTCTCCACCTCCTCCATGGTCAGCATTTCCGGACAGCCCAGCGGCTTTGCGTATCCGGCATCCAAGTTCGCTGTCAACGGTCTGACGGTTTCCCTTGCCCGGGAGCTGGGCCCCAAGGGTATTCGCGTCAACGCCGTGGCCCCCGGCATCACCGAAACCGACATGATGAAGGCGGTGCCCAAGGAGGTCATTGATCCCATGATCGCCAGAATCCCCCTGCGCCGTCTTGGTCAGCCTGAGGATATCGCCAATGCCTTCGTGTTCCTCGCATCCGACGAAGCCTCCTATATCACCGGCGTGGTGCTGAGTGTAGACGGTATGGCAAGAGCATAAGCCGGTAAAATTGTTCCTGTATCAACCATTGACAATCAAGCATTTTTGGCCGAAAATAGAACCGTGGCATTTTTGTCCGGAAGAGGAGTTTAAAACAAATGCAGTATGTAATTGCGTTTCTGGAAGGCATCATCACCTTTATTTCCCCCTGTCTGCTGCCCATGCTGCCGATCTACATCTCCTATTTTGCAGGCGGCGGTGAACGCACCACAGGCAAAACGCTGAAAGGTGCGCTGGGCTTTGTGACCGGATTCACCTTGGTTTTTGTGGCCATGGGTGCGCTGGCCGGCACGATCGGCAGTTTCCTGCATAAGTATCAGACCGCCGTCAACATCGTCTCCGGTCTGATTGTGGTGCTGTTCGGTCTGAGCTTCCTCGGCGTTTTCAACCTGTCCCTGTTCAAGGGCGTTCGCCGGTCGGTCAATACCCGGAACATGGGCTTCTTCTCTGCCCTGCTGTTCGGTATGGTTTTCTCCGTGGGCTGGACGCCCTGCGTAGGTGCGTTTCTGGGCTCGGCCCTGATGCTGGCCTCCCAGCAGGCTCATGTGATAGAAGGTATGCTGATGCTGCTGGCCTACTCGTTTGGTCTTGGCATTCCCTTTATTCTGAGCGCCGTTCTCATTGACTATCTGAAATCCGCGTTCAACTGGATCAAGCACCATTATAAAATCATCAATGCTGTCAGCGGCATTCTGCTGGTTTTGATCGGTATTCTGATGGCAACAGGAACTTTCGGGCGGCTGCTCAGCCTACTCAGTTAGGAGGTTTTATGAAAAAGAACACAACTGTGCTGATTTTGGTTCTGGCCTTTGCCCTGCTTCTGGTCAGTGCCTATCTGCTCTACGATAAGCTGGCACAGGATGCCGCACCGGATCAGCTGCTCACACAGCAGCCGGCTGCACCGGAAGAACCTGCACCGGAAAAACCCGCACCGGAAGAACCTGCACCGGAAAAGGTATTGGCCCCGGATTTCACCGTGTATGATCTGGACGGCAACGAAGTACACCTGTCAGACTACCTCGGAAAACCCGTGGTGCTCAACTTCTGGGCAAGCTGGTGCGGCCCCTGCCAATCGGAAATGCCTGATTTCCACGAAAAATATCTGGAGCTTGGCGAGGAGATTCACTTCCTGATGATCAACGTCACCACCGGGCGGGAATCTCTGGAGAGTGCGTCGGCTTTTATCGAAGAAAACGAATACACATTCCCTGTTTTCTATGATACGAAGTCCGATGCAGCCGCAACCTACGGCACCTATTCCCTGCCAACCACATTCTTCATCGATGCCGAAGGCTATGCCATCGCGCAGGCCGTTGGTGCGATCAACAGCGAGACGCTTCAGCGCGGAATTGAACTGATCCACGCCTGAAGCAGCCACACCGTTTATTAAGATGCCTATGAAAACCAAAAAAACACACCGATCAGAAATTGGTTCCTTGTTTTGCTTGTTTTTACCGTAGGTCTGGGCGGATGTGCCGTTCACCGGCAGAAGCCCGAACCCGCCCCAAACGCAAAAATGGCACCAATCCAGACGGAACCGGAGGTCGATGCCATGCACTTCTCTCAGGAAAGCGAACATGTGATTTATCTTGCGGGCGGCTGTTTTTGGGGAATCGAACACCTGATGCAGTCCATCCCCGGCGTCATCGACGCCCAAAGCGGCTATGCCAACGGTACCGGAGAGGCAGATGCCAACTACAGCGCCGTCTGTACGGGAGAGACCGGCTTCCGCGAAACCGTACGCGTGGAATATGATCCGGAGCAGGTGAGTCTGGATGCCCTGCTGCTGGCGTACTTCTATGTGATCGACCCTGCGGAGAAAAACCGGCAGGGCAACGATGTCGGCTCCCAGTATCAAACCGGAATCTACTATACAAATGAACAGGCAAAAGAGACCGTGGAACGGATCGCAGAGGTCGAACGAAGCCGCAATGAACAATTCTTTGTGGAGATCGGGCCGCTTCTGAATTATTTCCCCGCGGAGGAGTATCACCAGAATTATCTGGAGAACCACCCCGGCGGTTACTGCCACATCCCATTTGCAGAGATCGAATTGTTTTCCAAACTGCGCATTGACCCGGGCGATTATCAAAAGCCCGCTGCCGAAGCCATAAAGGATATGCTCACCGCAGAGCAGTATCGTGTCACGCAGGAAAACGGCACGGAATATGCCTACCGCAACGAGTTCTGGGATCATTTTGAAAAAGGAATCTATGTGGACATCGTCACCGGCGAACCGCTGTTTTCCTCTGCGGACAAATTTGAAAGCAGCTGCGGCTGGCCCGCCTTTTCCGCACCCATTGAAGGCCCCGCCATTGTGGAGCTGACTGATACCAGCCACGGTCTGCAGCGAACGGAAGTCCGCAGCAGAGCCGGAGACTCCCATCTGGGGCATGTTTTTACAGATGATCCCGATTCTCCCAACGGCATACGGTACTGCATCAACAGCGCATCCCTGCGCTTCATCCCCTATGCTAGCATGGAAGCAGAGGGCTATGGCTATCTGATGGATCTGTTCGAATAATTGTCTTTGCAGACAACGGAAATATCACCGCTTTAAGCGGGTTGGTCATAGGGATATGCCCAACCCGCAATGAAATCGATTTGCGAAACAAATCGGTGAAATACGCCTTTCGGCGTTTGAAATCGGCTTCGCCGATGAAATATTTTCTTCGAAAATGTGATGGAAAACCCCGAATTCTCACGAATTCGGGGCTTCAATTTTTACAGCAGCAAAATAAAACCATCAACGAGAAGTTGATATATGCTCTATTCACGGCCTGATACAGAATGTCAGATTGGATTAATCAAGTTGACCTCACAGGGGTGAGCATTGCTGTACCGATAAAATGATTTGTCCAGAAACATCACGGCTGCCATCAGGATCAGCAGACCGCCGGATACAACCATCAGCAATCGCATGGATGTTCTGTCTGCCAGCAGACCGAATACGACCATACCGATTGGCAAAAAGCTGGAGTAGGCTGCACCGAACAATCCGAATATTCGCCCTGACATTTCCGGTGTGCAGTGCTCCTGCAGCAGTGTGGTGGAGGCTGTTTGCACCATGGTCAGTGCAACTCCGTAAACGGCCATCAATCCCAGATACACATAAAAGTTCTTTACCAAACCCATCGCAATTGCCAGCAATCCAAAGGACACCATTCCCACCAGCAGCGTCTTGGTATGGCGTTTGAATCCGCCCCAGGTGCTGATCAGCAAGCCGCCTGCTATCATACCCAAAAAGCCGATGACTTCCACAAGCGTCATGTGGAAATAGGTATCCCCGTAATAACGGCTGACAAACAAAGTTGCGAGAAATCCTGCGGGAACACACAGGAAAATGAACAGGCCAAAAAGCAGAATCAGCTTCCCAATAAACCGCTCCTTGACAGCATAGCGAATACCCTCCTGCATTTCGGCGAAAACCGGTGCGGTTTCTGTTCGCTTTTCAAAGGTGATGACAATCGCACTCAGCAGGCCAATACCTACCATAGCGGTTACTACATCCACCATGAGCGTGCCACGGAAGCTGCCCCATGTGAGAATACTGCCTGCAATAGCCGGTGCAGCGAACTGAACCACCGATTGAACAGTTGCATTGATGCCATTAAATTTCATCAGGTGTTCCTCTGCAACAAGCTGCGGCACCGTTGCATTGACTGCCGGTGTATGGATTCCCGTGCCAAGGGAGCGGATGACAGAAATCACCACCAGAGCGACATAGATCGTTTCATTCCGGGAGATCTGCGGAAGCAGAAGCATAAGCGCCAGCGTTGCCGCTGCAATCACCCCATCTGCGGCAATGATCAGGAGCTTGCGTGGATAGCGGTCCGCCCATACTCCCGAAAAGAACGAAATCAGAAACTGCGGGATGTAAGCTGCTGCCGAGAGCAGAGCAACCCATCCGCCGGAGGAGGTTTCCAGAGTAACATACCAGATAATAGCAAACTGTACGATAGAAGATCCCAGCAAAGAAACCGCTTGACTGGCAAGAAACAGCGCCGCTTTTGTATATCCTTTTTTCATTTCTGCGCCCCCCGTTCCTTGTGTACTGCTCTCATTTCAATATACCCTCTTTCGCCTCTGGGCTCCAGCTGAATACGGGGATTCAAGTCATCCCAGCAGTAGCCAATCACGGCAGGATCGTAGCGGTTCATAGCGGTCTGAACAGCAAAAATGGCGTCGCAATAATCTTCTTCGTCAAAAGGTTCCCCCTGAAACATCAGATAGTCGGCCTCGCCAAGGGTGATTACATCGAATCCCTCTGGGATGACGCCTTCGTAATCCTCGGCCACCTCAACGCCCTGCACATAGATGGAGGTTCCGGGGAGCTTATGCCGCTCCGGAAGCCACAGGCATACCGGTTCGCCGCACAGGCTGTCCATGCTGAGAAGCGTTCCCCACACATCACAGCCAACCTCGCCGCAGTAGTCAAAGTAGTTGTCAGCTTTGATTCCCCGCTTGATGATGACCTTTCGGCGGGGTTTGTGAATCACTTGAATAAATACATTTTGGGGTTCAGTCACAATTGGAAATTCCTTTCTTAATTCCTTGAATTTGACGCCGTAGGCAACGAACAGTTTGACGGGAACAGGACTTTTTGCGTATTCGCCCGGATTGATGCCAAACTCTTTGCGAAAGGCCCGGGTGTAGCCGTCCACACTGGCAAAGCCAAGGTCATAGGCCACATCGATGATCCTGGCGTGTTCCGTTTTTAAACGCAGAGCGGACTTCGCCAACCGCATCCGACGGATGTATGCTGCGGGAGCGTAACCGGTGTGCTCCCGAAACAGTCGGTGGGCATACCAGGGTGAAAAATTACAAGTATCTGCCAAAGCAGCCAGCGTAATCTCCTCCGTCAGATGGACTTCGATATAGTCCTGCATTTTCTGAACTGCAAAAATCTGTTCCGTCATATTCATCACCACCTTATCGGCATTCTATTTTATATGAATTCAGAAAAGATCTCTCGACCGTTTTTGTCATTGTTTCCTGTTGCTGTATCGCAGTATCAATCAGAGCGCAAGGGTCGTGTCGCTGCAAAACAAAAGAAAAAGGACTGTTGCGGTATTTTGCAACAATCCCTTTTTTGGTGGACCTGAGGAGATTCGAACTCCCGACCCCTACAATGCGAATGTAATGCGCTCCCATGGTGTTCGGTTTTTGCCCATGGGATAACCCATGGGCATGTGACTGGATATCAATTATCAAAGAAAACGGAAACCGTTGTGCCTTCACCGACTTTACTGTTGATTTCAATCCTGCCATGATGATACTGCACGGCGTGCTTGACGATAGACAAGCCAAGGCCGGTGCCGCCAGACTGCTTGGAATGACTCTTATCTACACGATAGAAACGTTCAAACACCTTGTCCTGATGTTCGGGAGAAATACCAATACCGGTATCCTGCACGCTCAGCAGAACCTCACCGGACTTCTGAGCCACATTCACTTTCACGCTGCCGCCGGGGTTGTTGTACTTAATGGCATTGTCGCAGAGATTGTAAACGATCTCGTACAGCAATCTGCGGACACCATTGACAACACCATCATCGCCAGTCACTTCCAAAGAAACATCTTTCAGCTTTGCGGCATCTGCAAGTGTCTCACAGACTTCCTCAGAAAGAACTTTGAGAGAAACATCTTCATGGGGCATTTCTGTTCCTTCATCCAACTCAGACAAGCGGATAATATCGTCGATCAGAAAAACCAGTCTGGATGCTTCCTTGCGGATATGACCTACAAAACGTGGAACATCTTCGGCTTTTACAATGCCGTTTTCCATCAGTTCCGCAGAGCCGATGATAGATTGCAACGGCGTTTTCAGTTCGTGGGACACATTAGCTGTGAACTCCTGACGGTGTTTTTCAGCGTTCACCTGCTCGGTCACGTCAAAGGCGAGGATCACCATGCCGTGACTATTGCCGTCAGAATCAATGCGGCTCAGATCAAATTGATACTCTCTTCCATTTTCTTTGGCACGGAAATCGGCGTGTCCCTGTGTCTTTGCTTCCTCCAAAGCCAGCCGCATATTCTGCTTGCGGTCTATGGTAAGAAAATCTTCTCCTACGCAGGCAATACCGGCTCCAAACAGCGTTCTTGCCGCAGGGTTGATGCTAATGATCCTGCCCATGCTGTCCAGAAGAACAAGACCTTCTTTCATGTTGCCGGTGATCTGGTCAAACTCATCCTGCTTGCGTTTTAATGTCCGCATCTGACTCTTGATTTCAGAGTGCTGCGCATGGATACGATGAAGCAGAGGGGACAATTCCTCGTAGGCTTCATTTTTCGTAGGATTATCCAGATCCAATTTATTCAGCGGTTCTACAACCTTCTTTGCCATGTGGTGCGCAAGCCATGCGGAAAGTGCAATGGCGATCACAAGCACAATAGCAATCGGTTGGAGCATACCGAGAACCAGAACCAATGCGGTTGCTCGGCTGACGGAAATACGAAGTACGCTGCCGTCATTCAAACGAGCTGCTTCATAAATGGTCTGCTCCGTCAGCGTAGAGGACTGACGGGTACTGCTGCCGGTGCCGGAAACAAGGGCTTCCTTGATTTCTTCACGGTCTGCGTGGTTTTCCATGGCAGCGGCATCTGCATGGCTGTCAAAAATAACTGTGCCGTCTGCATCTACCCATGTCAGACGATAGCGGCTATAATCCAGACCTTCCAGATAACTTTCGCCAAGCTGCTCCGTTGCACTTGCCGCCAGGCTCAGTTCATCTTTCAGCTGAGACTCCTGCACACCACCAAAGTACGGATACAAAACACCGATAATGATGACAAGGCTTGCCAACAACACGGCGATGGCTACAGAGAGGATAGACTTAAAAATTTTACCTGTCATAGCCTACCTCCCAACGATAGCCTACATTACGCACGGTTTCGATCATCTTGCCGTAGCCATCCAGTTTCTGACGCAATGTGCGGATATGTGAATCCAGAGTGCGGGAGTCACCCATGTAATCCAGTTTCCAAACTTGAGAAAACAGCTGCTCTCTGGTATAGACCATTCCGGGATGGGAAAGGAACATACGAAGCAGTTCAAACTCCTTGTAAGTAAGCTGAACTCTGTTACCGTCAACGATAACGGTATGCTCGTCCAGATTGACCACCAGACCGCCCACCTTCAGCAGTTTGGATACCTGCTGGGGCTGACTGCGGCGCAGCACCGCTTTCACTCTGGATACCATCTCCATCATACTGAAAGGCTTTACGATATAATCATCAGCGCCCAAATCCAAGCCACGGATGCGGTCATATTCCTGTCCCTTGGCGGTAGCCATAATCACAGGAAGGCGGCTATATTCCATAGACTCCTTCATCTTGGAAAGAAGTTCAATCCCATCCATGCCGGGGAGCATCACATCCAGAACGACCAGTTCCGGTTTCTCTTTTTTCAGCGCTTCCCAAAATGAAAGGCCATCTTCAAAGCCTTTTGTTTCAAATCCGGCGGAGTTCAGTGCATAGATTGCGATGTCACGGATGCTTGCATCATCCTCAACATACCAAATCATAGTTACACCTCCTTATGCGTACCTGTTACAGAATAGATCACCCACTCAGCAATATTGGTCGCATGATCTCCGATACGTTCAAAATACTTGGCAATCATCAGAAGGTCAAGGGCAAATTCTCCATCAGCGTGATTTTCTGCAATCAAAGTAATGATACCACACTTTACTCGGGAAAAATAGTCATCAACTATGTGATCTTTGTTAATAACTTTTTGAGCGAGCTCGACATCCTTTTTGACAAAGGCATCTACGCTGGCAGTTACCATTTCGATAGTCTCACGAGCCATTTCCTCAATCAGCTCCATGCCCTCCATGGTGCGACCATTCAGGAAGGTGACAATCTCTGCAATGTCCTCTGCCTGATCGCCAATACGCTCCATATCGGTAATCATCTTCAGAGCAGCAGAAATCAGACGGAGATCACGGGCAACCGGCTGCTGGTGAAGCAGGAGCTTCATGCAGCGACCTTCAATGTCACGCTCCATCTGGTCGATAGCACTGCTATTTGCTTTGACTCTGCCCGCCAGTTCCATATCGCCGGTGGTAAGTGCCTTGGCTGCAGATGCGATGGCTTCCTCGCACATAGCACCCATTTCTATCAGCTCACGGTTCAGCTCAAAGAGCTGCTGATCAAATCTGTTTCTCATATTCTCCTCCTTAACCAAATCTGCCGGTAATGTAATCTTCGGTACGCTTATCCTGCGGCTGAGAGAAGATGTCATCGGTCTTGCCGAACTCTACCAGCTCGCCAAGCAGGAAGAACGCAGTATAGTCAGACACACGAACCGCCTGCTGCATATTGTGAGTCACCATGACGATGGTGTACTTCTCTTTCAGCTCCAGTACCAGTTCTTCAATGCGGGAAGTGGAAATGGGGTCAAGAGCGGATGTAGGCTCGTCCATCAATAGGATCTTAAGCTGCACAGCCAGCGCTCTTGCAATGCACAGACGCTGTTGCTGACCACCGGACATACCAAGGGCATTCTTCTTCAGTCTGTCCTTTACCTCATCCCAGATAGCCGCATCACGCAAGGCACGTTCTACGATTTCGTCCAACTGCACACGGTTGGTGATACCGTGTGTTCGGGGGCCATAGGCAACATTGTCGTAGATACTCATGGGGAAGGGATTTGGCTTCTGGAACACCATGCCGATCTCCTTGCGCAGATTGTTTACATCCACTTCCTTGGAAAAAATGTCTGTACCCTCATAGCGTATATCACCGGTGATTTTCACGCTGGGGATCAGGTCATTCATGCGGTTCAAGGTTTTGAGAAAAGTAGACTTACCGCAGCCGGAAGGGCCGATAAAGGCGGTAATGCTCTTTTCGGGGATTTCAATATTCACATTTTTCAATGCCTGATGGTCGCCGTACCACAGGCACATATCTTTCACAGAGATAATGCTCATAAACTTCTCCTTTTTGCGAAGTGCTTCTGCACAAGTGTTGCTGCAAAGTTAATCAGAACGGTCAGAACCATCAGGATGGCTGCGATGGCAAAGGCCACACCAAACTCACCCTGTTCTTTTGCGTAAACATAGAGGGCAACGGTCAGCGTTGCGCCCGGAGCTGCAAGCCCGTCAATGATACCGTTGACTGCATGGGCAAAGCCAGCGGTGAAGAGCAGCGCAGCAGACTCACCAAGAATACGGCCAACGGACAGAATACATCCGGTGATGACACCATCCACGCAGCCGGGAAGGACAACCGTGCGGACAACACGCCATTTACCGGCGCCCAGACCAAAGGCGCCCTCACGGTAGGACTGAGGAACGGTTTTCAGGCTCTCCTGGGTGGTACGCATGATGGTAGGCAGATTCATGATCACCAGGGTCAGCGCACCTGCCATCAAGCAGGTTCCCATGCTGTTGGAAAACAGCAGCATACCCACCAGACCGTAGATAATAGAGGGGATGCCGGAAAGGGTCTCTGCGGCATATTCGATGATGCCCACCACCTTCTTGTTGGAGGCGTACTCGGTCAGGTAGATGGCCGCGCCCACACCCAAAGGCAGAACCATGAGCAGCGTTGCCAGCACGATATAGACGGTGTTCAGAATGTCAGGCAGAATGCCGATGCGCTCGGTCAGGTAGCTGGGTTTGGTGGAAAGCAGTTCCCAAGTGATGTTCGGAACGCCCTGTCCCAGCACATAGAACAGAAGAAACAGCACCAAAGCGGCTGTCAGCCCCACCGACAACAGCATCAGCGCTTTCATCAGCAATTCAAAGCCTTTTCTCTTTTTGGATAATGATTGATTCAACATAGGTTACTCCTTTTCCCGTTTGAGGAAGAAGTTCAGCGTGGCATTGATCAGCATAATGAACAGGAACAACACCAGTGCGATGGAGAACAGCGCCTGTCTCTGCAAGCCGCTGGAATAAGCCATCTCGCTGGACACGGCAGTGGTCAGGAAGCGGACACTCTGGAACAGAGAGTCTGGCATATTCGGCACATTACCGGCCACCATCATAACCGCCATAGCCTCACCGATAGCACGGCCTACGCCCAGCACAACTGCTGCTGCGATACCGCTTTTTGCGGCAGGGACGGAAACCTTGAAATAAGTTTCGATAGGCGTTGCACCAAGAGCAAGAGAAGCATCCTCGTATTCCTTGGGGACTGCGTCAAGTGCGGTAATGGACATCTTGATGATGGAGGGCAGGATCATAATTGCCAGAACGATAATCGCCGCTAAAAGACTTGCGCCATCAGGCACATTGAAAATCTTTCTGATGCCCGGAACCAGAACCAGCATACCCACCAGACCATAAACCACGGAAGGGATACCGGCAAGCAGACTGACCGCAGATTGCATCACGGATTTTACTTTCGGGGAGGCAAGTTTTGATAGATATACAGCAGTCATAAAACCAACGGGAACACCGATCAAAATAGCACCGGCGGTTCCGTAGACACTGGTCAGGATAAAAGGCAGGATGCCGTATTTCGGCTCAGATGCAGTAGATGCCCATTCTTTGCCGAACAGGAAGTCAAACAGACCAATTTCACGAATAGCAGGAATGCCGGAAATCACCAGATAGATGGTAATTAGCAGAACACAGCCTACAGTGATCAGACCCAGCACCAGAAAAATGCCGTGGATCACCTTTTCCATCAATTGATTTTTCTTCATAGTCTTAAACCTCATAGCAGAGTAGCGACGGTCATCTGAACAACCGTCGCATCTACGTTTTTCTTAGTTTCCTTCACTGTAAGCAGGGACAACACCGGCTGCGGAGATGATGTCACAGGCATCGGCAGAGGTGATGTAAGTGAAGAACTTGAATGCTGCGTCGCTCAGCGGGGTATCGGTCTTAGTTACCAGTACGAAGGGACGCTGCACTACATAGCTGCCGTCCTTGATGGTAGCTTCGGTAGGAGCAACACCGTCAACAGTCACAGCCTTCACCGTGTCCTTCACAGAAGCAACAGCGGCATAACCAATTGCACCGGGGTTCTGGGAAACGGTGGTGATAACGTCACCGGTGGAGGTCAGCTCCTGACGATACTTGCAAGCATCCTCGGTGTCGGTGATGGACTCGAAGCCATCACGAGTACCGGAACCGGCCTCACGGCCAATCAGAACGATCTCGACATCGTTGCCGCCAACCTCAGACCAGTTGGTGATCTCACCGGTGTAGATCTTGGCGATAGTCTCAACGCTCAGGTCAGAAACAGGGTTTTCAGGGTTCACGATAATTGCAATGCCGTCATAGGCCAGAACAATGCCACCCAGACCGGCTTCCTTTTCCTCTGCTTTCAGTTCACGGGAGGACAGGCCAATGTCGCAGCGGCCTTCCTGGACAGCCTTGATGCCGGAACCGGAACCGGTAGGATTATAAGTAAAGCTGATGCCGGTGTCATTCTGGAAAGCTTCGCCCAGAGCGCCAATCACCTTCTCCATAGAGGTGGAACCATCGGTGGCAACAGAGCCGGTGGTCTTTGTGCTGCCACAGCCTGCAAGCATGGAGAGAGCCAGAACTGCGACCATCATCATAGTAATCATCTTTTTCATTTCAATGTCTCCTTTCAGACAACTGTTTACATTTGGATTTCCTTGGTACAGTTATCATTTTAGGATTGCCATGTGAAATCAAAAATACAAGGAATGTGAAATCTAAGTCAAATCACGAATTGGTTGTTTGCCATTTAGGTATAGCTTTATTGCACCGGCTGTGGTATTGTGCTTTGCTAACAGGAGGTGCGGCAAATGAACGAACTGCTGAAAGCGCTATACGATGGCTTCTACAAAAAACTTCCCGCGACACAGCTCAAGGCCGAGATCGAGCGATGCCATCAGGAACTCATTGAAAAGCTGGAGAAGCCAGAAAGAAAGTTGGTACTGCAAATCATAGACTGCAAAGATCAGATTGCCGAGGATTTGTCCATCGATAGCTTTATCGCAGGTTTCCGTCTGGCTTGGAAGCTGAGCCAGGAACTGAACATCTATGACCAAGAGCACCCTATTTCAATGAGCGACTTCGTTGAGTAGGATGCTCTTGCACGTCCACAGTGTCTGCTTCATTGTTCATAAAAAGGCTACAAATGCGACCTTGACACAGCATTAAAACCATGTTATCCTCTAAACAAGACAAGTGTCTTATTTAGAGAGGTGCAATATGCGAAAGAAGAATCCGGAATTGTACCAGGCAATCAAAACCTATGTAGAGCGCCACTATGAAAAGGAAGGGCGTTCTCCCACGGTGCGTGAGATTGAAGCAGGCACTAGAATAACACGTCCCACGGTACAACGATATCTGACTGCTATGCGTGAAAGCGGCGAGATCGAGTACAATGGTATTCGCGGAGTCCGCACCATGGTTATGAATAAGACAGACCGAGAAACTGCAGCTGTTGGAATGGTTGGCGTTGTCGCCTGCGGTACTCCCATCTATGCAGAAGAAAACATACAGGAGTATTATCGTTTCCCGGTTGCACTGCTTGGTCAAGGTACTTACTTTATGCTTCGAGCCAAAGGTGAGTCTATGATCAACGCAGGTATCAGCGACGGTGATTTGGTTCTCGTGCGACAGCAAAACACGGCGGACCCCGGACAGATCGTTGTTGCCCTGATTGATGACGAAGCAACTCTGAAGCGTTTTTATCCGGAGCCGGAGAACCATCGAATCCGTCTGCACCCGGAAAATGAAACGATGGATGATATTTATGTGGAGAACTGTCTGGTGCAGGGTGTTGCCGTGAAGGTTCTGAAGGATTTGGTTTGACGGAGGTAGGTAGATAGAAGTGAGAAACGGTACAGATCGTTACTATCCCAAGGTTCATTGTCCGCAGTGCGACGCAAGACTTCTGGATATCCGTTCTGATGATTTGGAGTACAGAGCCGTCATAGAACAAATGGGCAACAGAGATCAATTCGATTTTTCTACCAAGTGTCCAAAGTGCAAATCAATTGTCGGAATAACATTTGAGCGCAGGCAGGCACAGATCAAATTCAGAACGGCTTCCGGTGTGCCGGCACCTGTTATTAAAACAGCGCCCATGCCTCAACGGATTGCTATCATTGGCACGGTCAGTGCTTAAAACTGAATAGCGAGAGGAATGCCATCCTCCCGTCAGTGAATACGGGAATCAAGGGTAGGTATCAATAGCGGAATGCATCAGTGCGTCCCGCCGTTGATACCTACCCTTTTTAATTTCCAAATATAAAGAAAGGATGAAATCACTATGAGGACAAAAATCCCAATCATGAATCATTCTCCAGGAGGTACTGAATGAGCGAAAACAAACTGGCCGTCATTGACGGCGAAACCCTCATGGATATGAGACTGCCTCCACCGCGGTTTTGTATTCATACGCTACTGCCGCAGGGACTGAGTATCCTCAGCGGAGCATCCAAGATCGGTAAGTCCTGGATGGCGTTGGATATGTGTCTTCACGTTGCGATGGGCGAACCTATGTGGAACCAGCCGACCACAAGTGGTACGGTACTCTATCTCTGCCTGGAAGATAATTACCACCGCATTCAGGAGCGCCTGCTGAAAATCACAGACGATGTTCCAGCCAATATTTACTTTGCCATCAGTGCAAAGACTCTGGCTGAAGGTCTCGGAGATCAGATCCGCGACTTCGTGTCAGAACATCGGGACACGATTTTTATTGCAGTGGATGTGTTCCAGATGATCCGTGGAGGTGAAAACGAAAACTCATATGCCTGCGACTACCGCGACATGCTGCAACTCAAGCAGATTGCAACAGAACTAAATATTGCGCTTCTGGTTGTACACCACAATCGCAAGCTGCGAGATGAAGATCCGTTCAATATGCTCTCTGGCACCAACGGCCTGCTGGGCGCTGCAGATGCTGGTTTCGTTTTGCTCCGGAGCAAGCGTGATCAAAGTAATGCGACTTTGCATTGTACGGGCCGTGATATTGAAAGCAGAGAAATAGATCTGAACTTCAATAAGGATACCTGCACATGGACATTGATTTCAGACAGCATGAAGGAGCCGATGCTCCTGTTGCCAAAGGAAATCACGGCACTTATCGAGTTCATGCGTGAGACCGTTTCCTTCTCCGGCAACAACTCTGTTTTTGCGGATGCGCTCAATGCATACGCCGGCCTTGATGTGAAAGCAAAAGGGTTGAAGCAGATGATGAACACATGGCGCTACACGTTGGAAGAGCACGGAGTTTTCTTCCGCAGCTATCGCAGCAACGGTCAACGCCTCCTCGATATTTCTTTCTCTGAGGTTAACAGTGACGTAAGTGACTCAAATGACGGAAATATCTCTGGTGGAGAAATCAGCGTCATTTGCGACCCTTGCGTTCCTGCAATCAACAGTTAATCGCCCGCTGTTGAGCTGTGTGAGCCGCTGTGTGCGGCTTTCACGGCAAGGTAGAGTAATGACCCCACTGCCGCATTTGTGGAACCTTTTTTGAGCCAATTTCGGGGCAGTTACGAGCGTGCGAAAAAAAGCGGGAGAAAGAGGCGGGCCCGTTCGGGCTCCCGCCTCGGCCTCAACTTCCCGCAGTGCGGGCAGTTTGGGGATTTTGAAAGCGGGGTCGTTAATGCCTACTTTCAGGCCCGTGCGGGGTCGGTATTCCTGCAAACCCGCATGGTTACAACTTTTTCTGCGGGGTCGTGAAGATTATTAGGAGGAAATATGCCTGACAACACCAAAAGCAAACACGGTTTCTGGCTCACGCCCGAAACCAAAAACAAAATCGAGATCTACTACAAAATTGACAACTGCAAAAGTCAAAGTGAGTTTCTGGAGAAGGCGGTCAACTTCTATGTTGGCTACATATGCACGCAGAATGCCAGTGCGTATCTGCCCCGTCTGTTGAGTGAAATTCTCGACGGGAAATTCGCAGTTGTGACTAAGAAACTGGGGCGAATGATGTTCAAGCATTCGGTGGAGACGAATATTACAAATCATATTCTCTGTGCTGATACGGATATCGACCGGCAGACCTATGAGCATTTGCGCAACCGAAGTGTACGTGAAGTTCTTGAAACCAACGGCGAGCTTAAGTTTGAAGATGCGCTCCAATTTCAAAGAGGCATTCAAGTGTGATTTGGTTACGCCTACATTTTGTTACAGACCTCCGCCGTGTTGTTGCTTTCGTAGAATGTGCATCACCGGAAATTGTTTCAGTAGCTTTTCTTCTGTTCTTCCAGTATTGTGTGTTTGCAAAAATCACATTCGATGCAGGAGGGGACATGAATATGGCAAACCAACTTCCGGTCAAGCAATGCCAGTACTGCGGCAGCAACGATATCGGTATGGGCTGGCAACATGGTGAAGCGCTGGTCACATTCAAGAAGCATGGCATGTTTGGAAACCGTCTGCGGTATCTGATCTGCCGTCGGTGCGGTGCAGTGCTGTACCAGTGCGTGGCCGAGCCGCACAAGTTTCCGCGGGTAAATTGAGCACAAATTGCCCGTTCGATTTTAGCACAAGATAAAGAGAGGTGCACGCAAGCGCGCTCCTCTCTCCAACAAAGCCCCGCAGAGCGGGGCTTTGCGGAGTTCCGCAAAGATGCACCTAAATGACACCAACCGCAAAATTAGGTGCACGTAGATACGCCAAAGCCAGTCACACCAGCGCTTTGCGCAGTTCTCAACTTTGTTCAAATATTATTGGAGGTGACCAAGTGTCAGAAAACAAATTCGGAAATATACGCACCAGAGTGGTCGGCAGTATTGCCGGCTGCCCTTTGATTGGCATTAACACGATGCCGATGATGATTGATGACTGTCCCGTGCTTATCAATTTTGCGCAGGGCGAGGAAGGAACTTCTTCCTCTGAATTAAAACTCGGCGCTGTTGAACAGGCTCTGAGAGCTACCTATGAGTCAGGCACATTGCCTACGCATGAAGCTGCGGAGCCGAAGTCAGTTCCTGTTCCATGCACAAAACACGTTGCTCCTGCGGCGGATGCCAGTGAGTTCAAACAGCTTCTGGCGGAAGGCACTGCTGCTTTTGAAAAGGAGAATCTTTCAGTAGACTTATGAAAAGCTTTGTGCGATACTGCTTCCTGACCAAAGGGCGCCCCCGCAAGGTTCGCCCGTGTACCTTGACAAGTGAATCCATCCAGTCATGTGTACCGTATCTCAGAAACAGAAAGGAACGGTATTTATGACAGAAACAAAAAGAGTATATTGCCTCTATCGTGTATCCACCCTCGGACAGGTGGACAAGGATGACATCCCCATGCAGAAACAGTGCTGTCGAGAATTCGCCGAGCGTCAAGGCTGGACCATCGTGAAAGAGTTCTCTGAAAAAGGTGTCTCCGGTTTCAAGACTTCCGCTAAAGACCGAGATGCTATTCAGGAGATCCAGAGAGATGCCGCTGAAGGTAAGTTCGACATCCTTCTGGTGTTCATGTTTGACCGACTGGGCAGACGTGATGATGAAACGCCCTTCGTGGTGGAATGGTTTGTTCGCAACGGCATTGAGGTGTGGAGCACTGTAGAAGGTCAGCAGCGCTTCGATAACCATGTGGACAAGCTTATGAACTACATCCGTTACTGGCAGGCCTTCGGCGAGAGTATCAAGACCTCCGTCCGCACCAAGACTCGCTTGGGGCAGATCGTGCAGGAAGGTCGATTTCGTGGCGGCACAGTTCCGTATGGCTACCGCATTGAAAAACAGGGGCGGTTCAACAAACGCAACCATGAAGTCTATGAAATCGTAGTCGATGAAGCCGAAGCTGCCGTTGTCCGACTCATCTTCCAGAAGTATGTCTACGAAGGCTATGGCGCACAGCGGCTGAGCCACTACCTCTATGAAAACGGCATGCTCAACCGCAAGGGAGTCAACTTCGCAAATACCACGCTCATCAAGATGATCAAAAACATTACGTACATCGGCGTACTAAAAAGCGGAGAGACGCAGTCAGAAATATTCCCAGAGCTTCAGATCATTCCTGTAGAACTTTGGGAGCGGGCGCAGGAGATCGTAGCAAAACGTACCCAAAAGCATAGCGACGTCCCGCTGAACTCCAAAGGCAAATCGCTGATGGTCGGTCTGGTATATTGCGGTCACTGCGGAAGCAAACTGGTGCTCACCACCAGTGGCGGTGGTATGCGCTATGGAAAAAAGCGAACTCCTACGCTTCGATATAACTGCCACAATCGGGTGCGCCATCCGCAGGATTGCGATGGTATCACAGAAGGAAAAAGAACTGGCTGACTACAAGAGCGAGGTTCATAAAGCCATCCAGGGCAAAAGCACTTGGAACGCAGAACTGCTGAATGAACTGATCGTAGAGGCCAAGGTTGAAATCGAAAAGCTGGACATCAAAATTGCATCTGCGCAGGAACTTGTAGATAACGCCGAAAGCGCCGCAAAAGAGGTCAAGGAAAGAATACAACAAGATTCTGACCTGGGCCGATATGTTTGAAGGCAGCACGCTGGAAGGCAAGAAAATGATCATGTGGCAGGTGGTGGAAAAGGTGCGCATCTACCGAGACTACAAGTTTGAAGTAGACCTCAAGCCCACGATCAGAGAGTTCAAAGAACTCTGGCACAAGCGAAGCACAAGCTCCAATAACGGCGCCGCATAAACAAAAAGTAAGGGGAGTCTGCGAACACAGACTTCCCTGACAAAAATGGTGGACGATATCGGGATCGAACCGACGACCTTACGGATGCGAACCGTACGCTCTCCCAGCTGAGCTAATCGCCCGAATCGCCGTGCGGAGCGGAAACTCCACACGGAATGAATATGAAATTATAAGCAACAGGCCTTGTGGGCAAAAACTGCACACCGTGCGCTCCCAGCTGCGCTACAGGCCCGAATTCATTTTAAACTTCATAACGGGCCTCCGAAGAGGCCCGTATTAGATAACGTTACGAACCGGAATTATTCCTCTTCCACATCGTCTGCATCAAACTCCAGCTCTTCGCCGCAGTCGGGGCATTCGATGGAACCGGCTTCCAGCATATCCTCGTCGAGGTTGATCACAGAACCGCAAACGGGGCACTTGACCTCATAGATAGTCTCATCGCCGAAATCGAACTCATCGTCCTCGTCGTAGTCCTCATCCTCGTCCTCTTCGTCCAGCAGATAGTCCTCGATGGCGTCCAGATCCTCTTCAATGGAATCCAGCTCATCGCAGACAGCATCCACCACATCTTCCACATCGGAAACAGTCAGAGCCATATCATCGAGGGTTTCGATGATGGCCTTAAACAGCTTGCCTTCGTTGGTTTCCGTGTCGATCTTCATGCCCTCCATGAGACCCTTGAGATAAGCAGTTCTTTCGGACAGAGTCATAACGCGTTCTCCTTTCAGACAATTACAGATTTAGAAATTAACCCTTTGCGCGGCCCATGTATTCGCCGGTACGGGTATCGATGGAGATCTTGTCGCCCTCGTTGATGAACAGGGGAACCTTGATCTCAGCACCGGTCTCGACGGTAGCGGGCTTAGTGACGTTGGTAGCGGTATCGCCCTTGACGCCGGGTTCAGCCTTGGTGACGACCAGATCGACGAAGTTGGGAGCTTCCACGCTGAACACGTTGCCCTTGTAGGACAGGACGGTGCAGGTGTCGTTTTCCTTGACGAACTTGAAGCTGGCGTCCACAGTACCGGCATCGACAGGGATCATGTCATAGGTTTCCATGTCCATGAAGTAGTACAGGTTGCCATCGGCATAGGAGTACTCCATCTTCTTTCTCTCGATATAAGCGGTGGGGTACTTATCGCTGGGGTTGAACGTAGTTTCCGTCACGCCGCCGGTGATGACATTCTTCATCTTCACGCGGACGAAAGCGGCGCCCTTGCCGGGTTTCACGTGCTGGAATTCCACGATCTGCATGACCTTACCATCCATTTCGAAGGTAATGCCGTTTCTAAAATCGCTGACAGAAATCATAACCTTTATCCTCCCAAAGGCATCCTGCATCGCAGGTGCGCATAATATACAAAAAATCAGCCATAGAAATTATACAGGATAAGCCCTCGATTTTCAAGGGGGAATTCCCCATTTTCTTAAATAACGATCAAATTCTTGGGGCTTTCGGTGATATCGATGCAGCCGTCCTCCGTAACAATGACCACATCCTCGATGCGGACGCCGAATTTTCCCGGCAGATAGATACCCGGCTCTGCGGAGCAGACCACACCGGCCTCCAGCGGCTGATCGTTGGAAGGGTTGCAGTTGGGTGCCTCATGGATCTCCAGACCTACGCTGTGACCGTAGCCGTGACCGAAGAAATCGCCGTAGCCCGCATCCCGGATGATCTGGCGGGCAGCGCCGTCCACAGCCTGTCCGGTGACGCCGGCCCTGGTAGCGGCAATGCCCGCAGCCTGCGCCCGCAGCACCGTTTCATAGACCAGGCTCATTTCTTCGGAAACAAAGCCCAGCGCCACGGTACGGGTCATATCGGAGCAGTAGCCGTCGATCATGCAGCCGAAATCCATGGTGATGAAGTCGCCGTACTCCAGCTTCCGGTCACCGGGCACGCCGTGGGGCATACTGGTCTTGGGGCCGGAGACCACGATGGGCGGGAAAGACAGGGCATCCGCGCCGTTTTTGTACAGGCTGTAGATCAGCTCGGCAGCCAGTTCCTTTTCCGTCATACCGGCTCTGATGATCTGCAGCATTTCGGCAAAGGTCTTATCGGTGATGGCCTGTGCCTTCCGCATCCGGTCGATCTCCCATGCTTCCTTGGTCTGGCGGAACCGGGAAATGACCTTCTGGCAGGGTACCAGCTCGGCCTGCAGGGCTTTTTCAAACTGCAAAAACTCGGCATAGGTCAGATAATTCTCTTCAATACCCAGCTTCTTTGCGCCCAACTCCGCAAGGGCAGTGTTGATCAGATCTACATAGGGATTGGCACGGTTGGTCTCGCGTACTGTAAAGCCGGGGAGATTGTTCTCCGCCACCTCAATATAGCGGCTGTCGGTGAAATAATAGCTCTTTTCTTTACCGATGACGGCAATGCCCTCCGCCACATCGTACTGAGCGGCATAGAGGCGGCTGACCTGACTGGTCAGCAGCAGCGCATCCACGGTGCCTTCCGCCAGAATACCCTGCAGTTTTTCCATGTTGTTCATGTTGCATTTCTCCTTTTTCCAATGGCGATAAACGGCTTCTCCGCCACATGGCGCAGCTTCAGCCAGATGTTGTGCAGATGGATAGGCGTCACCAGAATGGATACGGCCCCGGCACAGTTGGCTCCCAGTACGTCGGTGTAGATCTGATCTCCCGCCAGCGCCGCACGGGTCATATCCAGCGAGAAACGATCCCGGCAGGCGCGGATGCCCTTCTGAAAGGGCTTTTTCGAATGGGTGATGCAGGGAATTCCTCTTGTGTCACAGAACTTCACCACCCTGTCCCGCTTGCTGTTGGAGACCACACAGAGCCCAATGCCGGAAGCCTGCATGGCCTGCAGCCACTGCTCCATGACCTCCGTGGGCGTGTTTGTGGTGTAGGGCACGATGGTGTTATCAAAATCCAGCATCAGGAACCGGATGCCACGGCTTTGCAGCAGTTCCGGCGTCACATCCGTCAGCCGGTCAACGATGATGTTGGGAATAAAAGAAACGGGCATAGGCGATCCTGCTTTTCCATAGATTTCCTATGTAGTATATCATAAAGGCGGTGCATTGTCCAATGGTCTTGCAGACACTCACGGATTTTTACGGCGGCACCCACCCCGCCGTCTGTTCCTTTTCCCCGGAACCGGAGGAAGAACTGCTGCAGGCAGCAGCAGATGAGGCCTATCTGGTTCTGGACTGGCCGGAACCGGCCGCACAGTCCGTTGCCGATCTGGGCGGCAGACTTTTGGTTCCCGAAAGCTGGGGACAGCTGTTCCCGCAGGCGGGGCTTCTGATCTCCTCTGCAATGTCCGGCGGCGATTTGCGCCAGCGGTTCCGGGAGGCGGCAGAGCACCGGCAGTGCTGGCTTCAGCTGCAACCCATGGCGGTGGCCCTTCCCCTGCCCTGCCCCGACGGAGAGGGTGACCCTGTTTCTGAATTGCCCAAATCCGAAGGCTTTTATTCAGAAGTGTTGGGCTGCCGCTACGTCCATACGCCGCAGCAGGTGATTTTGTTCGATACAGAAGAAACCCTGGAACAGAAGATCCTTCTGGCGCAGGAATGTGGTTTCATCGGAATACTGCCCCAAATCCCGTAGGGCGGCCAGACCTCTGGCCGCCGCTGCAGGTACTTACGGATAAATATCCGTCCTTCTGGCGCTGAGCAGAGGCAATTGCGCTCTCACCGCATCGTTCTCCGCAAAATCCAGCTCCGTGATCAGAAGCTCCGGTGCGGCGTCGGCGCGGCACAGCACCTTGCCCCACGGCGAGCAGGCCATGGAATTGCCATAGGACACATAGACGCCGTTCCGATCCCGGGCAGGCGCCACACCCACCGTGAACAGCTGATTGTCCACTGCCCGCTGCCGGAACATCACTTCCCAGTGCAGGGGGCCTGTCGTCATGTTGAAGGCGGCAGGAGCGAGAATGGCCTGCGCTCCCCGGAGGGTCATGAGCCGAGACAGCTCCGGGAACCGCATATCGAAGCAGATGCACAGCCCCAGCTTTCCGAAAGGCGTCTCAAATACTGTCACATCGTCACCGGCGGTGAACGTCTCCGACTCCATAAACCGCTGTCCGCCCTTGACACAGATATCGAACAAATGCATCTTCCGGTGGCGGGCAATCTGATTTCCCTGCGGATCAAATACAAAGCAGGTGTTGTAAATGCGTTCCCCATCCCGTTCTGGCATAGAGCCTGCCACCAGCCACAGGCCAAACGCCTTCGCCGCCTGTGACATGGCAGTCCAGATCATTCCACCGGCAGGCTCCGCATTTTCCACAAAGGCGGCATTGGAATACAAGCAGCAGAACATCTCCGGCAGGATCGCCAGCTCCGCACCCTGTTCCGCAGCCCGCCGCAGATACTCCCGGGCCGTTTCCAGATTTTTCGCTTTCTCCGCCGTCACCGACATCTGAATCAGCGCAATTTTCATGGGCTCCACCCCTTTCTTTTTTCAGTTTACCGCAAAACAGGCAAAATTACAACCATTCGCATCGTAGGGCGGCCAGACCCTTGGCCGCCACTGCAAGCACCATCGAACCGGTCCGTAGGGGCGACCATTGGTCGCCCGCGTGCAGGCATCATCGAGGATGCCTGCATGATCTCCATACAAAAACCCGTGATCTTGCGATCACGGGTTTCTTGCAAAGCACTCACGCGCCGGCAATAAATATTTCCTCAGATTCCTGCTGGGCGCTGATCAGGATCTCCCTCGCTCTGTCATATCTTTGCCATTCCAAATTCTGAATGGCACCGGTCAGAGCATTGAACAGTGTCAGATACATTTTCTTATAGTCGGCATCCTCCTTCATTTCGGATTCAAACCGCAGCGCGCCAACCAATGCATCCAGCCGCCGTTCAGCCTCCGGAGACAAGCAGGACGGCCTCTCCCCTGCAGCTTCCAGAATCATCTCACAATCAGACCGCGTAAACAGGATCAAGTCTGTGACCTTATCCAGAGTGTCTTCCAACCTCTCATATAACTCCTGATAATTAACCTTATTGTTTTCACACATTCCAACCATCTCCAAACACTATATTAAAAATATAGTCCAGTTATGGGCAATTGTCAATATAAATATATGACTGTAAGCTAAAAATAACTGGTATGGATGGTGTGTAGTATGATTGTGTATGATCGACTTTGGCAGACTATGAAAAAGAAAGGCGTTTCTCAGTATCGTCTGATAAAAGAGTTTCATTTCAGTTCCGGTCAATTGGATCGTTTGAGAAAGAATGAAAATGTCAATACGCATACGATCAATCAACTTTGTGAAATACTAAACTGCAAACTGGAAGATATTGCTGAATACAGACCGGAATAAGTGCTTCCCATCGTGAGTTGGGAAGCACTTATTCCTTTGAACGCCGCAAATCGCACCCCGTAGGGCGGCCAGACCCTTGGCCGCCGCCGCAAGCACTGATGAACCTGTCCCCGTAGGGGCGACCATTGGTCGCCCGCAAAGCCTTCTCCTTGAGGAGAAGGTGTCATGCGAAGCATGACGGATGAGGTGTACGGCAGTACGTTTCCGCAAGGAGCTGCCCTATGCTCCGCAGGCCCGGTTTCTTTTGTTCGGGCAGATTGTCAAGTCAAGTGCAACACTTGTTGAGAAAACACTTCAAAGGGAGTGAGCCAATTAATACACTTTCTTGGACGCAGATTCATTAAGGATACAATTCGAGAAAGATCCTCATCCGTCACATCGCCTAGATC
>JAZSCX010000117.1:0-15910 GCA_045530865.1 Candidatus Avilachnospira sp. | reverse complement strand
TCCGGATGGCGGTTCCGGTTTTTCCCGCAATGCCATCTCTGGCTTTTTCCAGCAGGGTGATGAGGGCGGTGCGGCCCTTGCCGGATTCTGCAAATTTGACCGCAGCTTCCACCTTGGGAAGCATGGAGCCGGGGGCAAACTGACCGTCGGCAATGTGCTTTCTGGCTTCTTCGGGGGAGAGTTCAGAGAGCCACTGTTCGTTTTCCTTGCGGAAATTGATGGCCACTTTTTCCACGGCGGTCAGGATGATCAGGGTATCAGCGTTCAGCATTTCCGCCAGCAGCTCCGAGGCAAAATCCTTGTCGATGACAGCGGCTGCGCCCTTCAGGTGATTGCCTTCTGTACGGAATACGGGAATTCCGCCTCCGCCGCAGCAGATCACCACATGACCGTCCTCGGTCAGTGCCCGGATAGCGCCTGCTTCTATGATATGTTTGGGCTTGGGAGAGGCCACATACCGACGCCAGCCGCGGCCCGCATCCTCTTTATACAGGAAACCGGTGGTTTCGGCCATGTGCTTTGCCTCTTCTTCGGAGAGGAACTTTCCGATGGGCTTACTGGGGTTCTGAAAGGCGGGATCATTGGGATCCACCTCCACCTGCGTGACCATGGTGACAACGGGCTTTGTGGTGATTCCCCGGTCAAACAGCTCTTCCCGCAGGGCATTCTGCAGGTCATAGCCAATGTAGGCCTGACTCATGGCGCCGCAGACAGAGAGGGGCGTGGCGCCCTGCGTGGGATCTTCGTGCATCAGAGCCAGCATGGCATTGTTAATAATGCCCACCTGCGGGCCGTTTCCGTGGGCAACGATGACCTCGTTGCCGTCTTCAATCAGATCCACAATGGCTCTGGCGGTGATCTTGACAGCAGTTGCCTGTTCCGGAAGGGTAGTGCCGAGGGCGTTGCCGCCCAGTGCGATGACAATTCGCTTTCCCATACATGTCAACCTTTCTTAGAAAATGAATACGGGCGACCGTAACGGTCGCCCGTTTGTTGTGCCTGCGGCGGCGTGCCGGGTCGTCACGCCCAACAGAATGGTAATCAGAATCTCTTTCTCTGACCTTCGCCGGCGTCCAGATCCTTCAGCGCCTGCACAGGATCCTTGACCTTGGCAAGGAACATCATAGCGGCGATGATATAGGGCTTGAAGGAGGCTTGCTTATACAGCGGCACAATGTAGCGGTCAAACACGGAGTTGTCCACTTCACCGTCTTCACAGCTCAGACCGGAAATATCGGCGGGCAGGCAGTGGAGATACAGGGCTTTGCCGTCCTTGGTCAGGCGCATCATCTCTTCGGTGCAGGCCCAGTCCTTGTGCTGGGCGTTCTGTGCCAGAAGCTCCTTCTCCAGCGCATCGATACCGGCTTTGTCGCCCTGCTGATACAGCTTGGTGCGCTGTTCCATGGCAGCAAAGGGCGCCCAGGACTTGGGATATACGATGTCGGCATCCTGGAAGGCCTCTTCCATGGAGTTGGTCTTGGTGAAGGTGCAGTCATTGGCCTCTGCGTTCTTCTTGGCGATCTCTTCGATCTCGGGCATGACCTCGTAGCCCTCGGGATGGGCCAGAACTACATCCATGCCGAAGCGGGTGAACAGGCCAATAACGCCCTGGGGCACAGACAGAGGCTTGCCGTAGGAGGGAGAGTAGGCCCAGGTCATGGCGACTTTTTTGCCCTTCAGGTTTTCCACGCCGCCGAACTGGTGAATTAGGTGCAGCATATCCGCCATGCACTGGGTGGGATGATCCACATCGCACTGCAGGTTGACCAGGGTGGGTCGCTGTTCCAGAATGCCTTCCTTGTAGCCTTCGTCCAGCGCGTCCATAAAGGTCTTCATGTACTTGTGACCCTCGCCGATGAACATATCGTCGCGGATGCCGATGACGTCTGCCATAAAGGAGACCATATTGGCAGTCTCACGGACGGTTTCACCATGGGCGATCTGGCTGACCTTCTCATCCAGCACCTGCTCCTCCAGACCCAGCAGATTGCAGGCGGAGGCGTAGGAGAAACGGGTACGAGTGGAGTTGTCGCGGAAGATGGAAATGCCAAGGCCGGAGTCGAAGATCCGGGTAGCCTTGTTGCGCTCACGGAGATCCCGCAGAGCGTCAGCCACGGTGAAGATGGCGTCGATCTCATCGTTGGTCTTATCCCAGGTCCAGTAGAAATCGGACTGGTACATATTTTCAATGTTCAGGGACTCAAGGTGCTTTGCCAGTTCCAATGCTTTACTCATGATGAAAACCTCCTGAAAGTGTGTGTAAGAGTGAGATTACTGAATATCATTGTCGGTCAGACTCTGACGGAATTGGGTCACATCAGCGGTCTTGTTTTCCTCCTTGTATAGGCCGGGAACGGCGGCGTACAATGCAGCGCAGGTGACCAGATCCTGCTTCCAGGTGATTTCGTTGGGAGCATGTGCCTGACTTTCGGCGCCGGGGCCAAAGCCCACACAGGGGATGCCGTAGCGGCCCTGAATGGAAACGCCGTTGGTGGAGAAGGTCCACTTGTCGGTCAGGGGACGGTTCCGCAGGTGCATGGCGCTTTCCGCGCCGATGCGCTTGTCACCGAACAATGCGTTGTGGGCATCGATGAGAGCCTGCACATGGGCGGCGCTTTCCTTGTTGATCCAGGTAGGGAAGAAGCACTCGGTTTCATAGACGGTGCCGGTCCATGCGGGACGGTCGTACATGTACATGCTGACCTTCACATCGTCACCGCACTTCTTCACGGCGGGCAGATCCCGGATTTCCTGCAGGCAGGAGTCCCAGGTCTCGCCGGCAGTCATGCGGCGGTCGATGGAGATGGAGCAGGAGTCTGCAACAGCGCAGCGGCTGGGGGAGGTGTAGAAAATCTGAGAGGTGGTGCAGGTGCCGCGTCCGAGGAAGCGGGCGTCTTCGTAATGCTCGGGGTTGAACTTGGGGTTCAGCATCTTAACAAGACCCTTGATCTCGGTGGCGTCTGCGTCGTCGTTTTCGTTAAGAGCGCGGACATCCTGCAGGATATCGGCCATTTTATAGATGGCGTTGTCGCCGCGTTCCGGAGCGGAACCATGGCAGGAGATGCCCTTTACATCCACGCGGATCTCCATTCTGCCGCGGTGACCGCGGTAGATGCCGCCGTCGGTGGGTTCGGTGGAGATGACGAATTCAATCTGCTTCTGGGCTTCTTCCTTGCTGGGGAAGTACTTGTTGACGATGTACTGCCAGCACATGCCGTCGCAGTCCTCTTCCTGCACAGAGCCCACAATCATAATTTTATAACCCTTGGGGATCAGATCCAAATCCTTCATGATCTTTGCGCCGTAAACGGCGGAGGCCATGCCGCCCTCCTGATCGGAACCGCCGCGGCCGTAGATGATCTCATCCGTCTCATAGCCCTCATAGGGATCATGTTCCCAATTGTGGATATTACCGATGCCGACCGTATCGATGTGGGAGTCGATGGCGATGATCTTTTCGCCGTCACCCATCCAGCCGATGACATTGCCGAGACCGTCAATTTCGACTTTATCAAAATTCAGCTTTTTCATTTCGGCCTCGATGCATTTGACGACACCTTCTTCTTCGCAGCTTTCGCTGGGGATGGCGATCATAGCACGCAGGAACTTGCTCATATCGTCCTTGTAACCTTCGGCAGCCGCCTTGATTGCTTCAAAATTCATATGGTGTTCCTCCTTAAATGCAATAATTGGTATCGATCGTTCTGATACCACTATAACACAACTTAACTGTTTGTCAAACAAAAAATTTGTTTGACTAAAAATTTTTCTGAAATCCTCTTGATTTCTTTCGGAACTATGATATGATGGGATCAGAATACAAGAATGAAATGGGCAAAACGGAGGTGGCCTATGCTGGAACAGAGAGAATTGGATCGGCTGAAGCAGTTGGCGAAGGGCCTTGCAGCAACATTTGGCAGCAATTGTGAGATCGTCATCCATGAGGTTTCGGAACGCAGTGCAAAGAGTTCGATCCTCGCCATTGAAAACGGACATGTAACCGGAAGAAAAGTGGGAGATGGGCCATCGCATGTGGTTCTGGAACAGCTGGGAAAGCCGAAGAACGATGCAGAGGATCAGCTTTGTTATCTGACCCGGACACCGGACGGAAAAATTCTGAAATCCTCTTCCATGTATATTCGGGATGCAGAGGGAAATATTTGCGCCATCTTCTGCATTAATTATGATATCTCCGCATTGACCATGGCGGAGAATGCCATCCGCGGCATGATACAGGTGGATGAAAACACCCGGAAGGAGCCGGAGCGGATCACCCTGAACGTATCGGATCTGCTGGACGATCTGATTCGGCAGGCGGATGAGCTGGTGGGAAAACCGGCGGCCCTGATGACAAAGGAGGATAAGATCAAGGCCATTCAGTTCCTTGGCAGGAACGGCGCCATGCTGATAACCAAATCCGGCGACAAGATATCCAAGCATTTCGGTATATCTAAGTATACGCTGTATTCTTATCTTGATAATAAAACGGGAGGTAACTGATATGATCGACCTGACAATCCATAAGGAGGGCCTTGTCAACAACATCCGGAAGGCAAAAGAGAACAACATTATCATTCCTACCATTGCGCAAATGCAAAATCCCGATCTGATTCCCGAAAAGATCAAGGCAAAGCTGTCCCACACCGGCCTGTGGGACGTGGATCCCGTGAACCTGTTCCGCATCAACTGGCATAACGAGGCAAAGGATTCCGGCGGCCTGTATCAGGCCATTCCCAATTATGTGGAGATCCCCTCCAGCCTGTCCGGTGTGCCCTGCCGCATTGTGGCCATGGCGGGCAAGTGGTTCCCCACGGGCTGTCATAAGGTAGGTGCTTCCTTTGGTTGTCTGGCCCCCCGTCTTGTGACCGGTCAGTTTGACGCCACCTACCACCATGCCGTGTGGCCATCCACCGGCAACTACTGCCGCGGCGGCGCCTTCAACTCCAAGCTGCTGGCCTGCAGCTCTGTGGCTATCCTGCCGCAGGATATGTCCAAGGAACGCTTTGAGTGGCTGCAGTCCATCGCCGGTCAGATCATCGCCACCCCCGGCTGCGAGTCCAATGTCAAGGAGATCTTCGATAAGACCTGGGAGCTGAAACAGGATCCCACCATGATGATCTTCAACCAGTTTGCCGAAATGGGCAACCCCCTGTGGCACTATAACGTCACCGGTTATGCATTGTCCGATCTGTTCGAGGGCATCAAGAAGCCCGGTCAGCGCTTTGCAGGCGCCTGCTTCACCTCCGGTTCTGCCGGTACTATGTCCGCAGGTGATCTGCTGAAGGAGCGCTATCCCGGCCTGAAGCTGGGCGTGGGCGAAGCCCTGCAGTGTCCCACCATTCTGGACAACGGCTTCGGCGGCCACCGCATTGAGGGCATCGGCGACAAGCACATCCCCTGGGTACATAACGTAAAGAACACCGATATGGCCATTGCCATCGACGATGAAGATTCCCAGAGACTGCTGCGCCTGTTCAACACTGCCGATGGTCAGAAGTACCTGAAGGAAGAGCTGGGCTTCTCTGACGAGCAGATCGAGAAGTTCACATGGATGGGCATTTCCGGTATTGCCAATGTGCTGTGCTGTATCAAGATGGCAAAGTACTATGAGCTGACGGAAAATGATGTGGTGGCTACGGTTCTGACCGACTCTGCCGGTATGTATAAGTCCCGCGTGGAAGAGCTGAACGAGATGCACGGTGCCTACTCCGTCATCGAGGCTGCCAAGGACCACGCCCTGCATATGCTGGGTCTCAAAACCGATAACCTGATCGAGCTGACCTATGCCGAGCGCAAACGGGTCCACAACCTGAAGTATTATACATGGGTGGAGCAGCAGGGTATGGACGTGGAGGACCTCAACGCCCAGTGGTACGATGTGGCGGGCACCTGGGATGCCGTTCACGCACAGGCCAGGGATCTGGACGAACTGATCAACGCATTCAATGAGGAAGTCGGCATTCTGAAGAACCTGTAATGCTGCATTATAACCATAGGGGCGCATTCCTGCGCCCCTATGACCATATGTGGGAGGGAAAGCTATGCGTAATGTGAAATACGGTCAGTGTGTCAAATGCGGAAAAACCTATGAGGCAGTTCCTGATCTGATCAACTGCGAATGCGGCGGCATTCTGGAAATCGTCTACGATTACGAGTATATCAAATCGGTTTTCACCAAGGAAAAACTGGCGGCGCGGAACAATCCCACCATGTGGCGGTACCGGGAATTGCTGCCGGTGGAGGAAAGTACGCCGGATACGCCTTTGCGGGTGGGCTGGTCGCCTCTGTATGAAGCACCCCGTCTGGCGGAAAAGCTGGGCATTGCCAAACTCTATATAAAGGATGACGGACTAAACCCCACGGCATCTTTGAAGGACCGTGCTTCTGCCATGGCAGTTGCCAAGGCAGGAGAGGCCGGAGCAAAGATCATTGCCTGTTCTTCTACCGGAAATGCTGCTTCTTCTTTGGCGGGAAATGCGGCTGCGGCAGGCTTTGAGACCTATATTTTTGTGCCCTCCCGTGCGCCCAAGGGGAAGGTGGCCCAGCTCATGACCTTTGGCGCCCACGTGATCTCCGTGCAGGGCAGCTATGAGGAGACCTTTGAGCTGTCCAAAGCCGCCATCGATAAATGGGGCTGGTATAACCGCAATGCCGCTATCAATCCCTATCTGTCCGAGGGCAAAAAGACAGTCTCTCTGGAGATCATGGAGCAGCTGAACTGGCAGGTGCCGGATTATATTGCCATCTCCGTGGGCGACGGCTGTACCATTGCGGGCCTGTGGAAGGGACTGAAGGATCTGTATGCCATTGGCTTTATTGATCGGCTGCCGCGGCTGATCTCCGCGCAGGCGGAGGGCTGCTGCCCCCTGAACCGGGCCATCGCCAATGACGAGGATTGGTATCCCATGGAGGAGAACACACTGGCGGATTCCATTGCTGTGGGCGTGCCCCGCAATGCGGATAAGGCGCTGATGGCCATCCGGGAATCGGATGGTCTGGTGGTCAATGTGTCCGATGCGGAGATCATGGCGGCCCAGAAGCTGCTAGGCAGCACCTGCGGCGTGTTTGGAGAGCCTGCGGGCGTGACCGGTGCGGCAGGCCTGAAAAAACTCTGCGAGCAGGGAAAGATCCCCGCCGCTGCTACAGTGGTCTCCGTGGTCACCGGCAACGGTCTGAAAGATGTAGCCAATGCCATCGCGGCCTGCGGCGATCCCATCTCCATTCCCAATGATATGGAGCTTTTGCTGAAAGCATTTGCAGAAAACGGAATTACAGTGGAATAAAGAAAAAGGAACAGATCGTTGGATCTGTTCCTTTTTCGTAGTAGGGGCGACCATTGGTCGCCCGATGCAGGAATTGTATGTTATGATACAAACCGCTCAATATCCTGAATCAATTCTTCCACCTGTTCGTCGGTGGTGGCCCAGCTGGTGGCAAAGCGGACTGCCGTATGGTCGGCATCCACAGGCTCCCAGACACAGTAGGTGTACTTCTCGTCAAACTTTTTCAGTACATCCTTGCTGAGAATGGGGAACTGCTGGTTGGTCCAGCTCTCCATAAAGAACCGGCAGCCCTTCTTTTCAAAGGCTTCCTTGATCCGCATGGCCTGCATGACAGCCTTTCGGGCGATTTTAAAATACCGGTCATCCTCTAACAGAGCGTCAAACTGCAGGCTCAGCAGCCAGCCTTTTGCCAGCATACCGCCGTGGCGCTTGATCATGTAGCGGAAATCCTTTTTCAGGCTTTCGTTGGTAATGACTACAGCTTCACCGAACAGGGCGCCGACTTTGGTGCCGCCGATGTAGAACACATCGGTCAGGCGGGCAATGTCCTGCAGAGTTACATCGGTCACCGGGGACATCAGACCGTAGCCCAGACGGGCGCCGTCCAGAAACAGAGTCAAATTGCATTCGTCGCAGGCCTGCCGGATGTCCGTCAGCTCTTCCAGCGTGTACAGACTGCCGTTTTCCGCCGGATGGGACACATAGACCATGGCGGGCTGGACAATATGCTCGTGGCTGGCGTCTGCCCAGTGGGCAGCACAGTAGCTGCGGATCTGGGCGGCGGAAATTCTTCCGGTGTCGCTGGGCAGGGCGATCACTTTGTGACCGGTGGCTTCAATGGCGCCGGTCTCATGGCAGGCGATATGACCCGGAGCGGCGGACAGCACACCCTGGTAGGGTCGAAGCGCTGCGGCAATAACGGTGGTGTTGGCCTGCGTGCCGCCCACCAGGAAATGGACGTCTGCATCCTCTCTGCCGCAGAGGGTGCGGATTTTTGCGCGTACCCGATCAGAGATTACATCTTCGGAATAGCCCTGCAGTTGGGTATGGTTTTCGCGGCTGATGGCCTCCAGAATTTCCGGGATACAGCCTTCCGTATAGTCACATTCAAAACGAAGCATATACCGTCCCTCCATAATATGTCATTGCGAGGCGGCGAAGCCGCCGTGGCAATCTGTTTTTCTCTTTCTTCGCTGGTTTCTGTTGAATTATATCACAAAAAACCTCAATGGCAAATGGTTTTTGTCAAAACAGACAGGTTGCGGTTTTAACTGTTTAATGATATGATGTAAAAAACAGTAAACGAGGTAACAACTATGATCAGCAGCAATATTACTGTCGGCGAAAACGGCCGTTTGTATTTTGCCGGACAGGATACGGTGGAACTGGCAAAGGAATACGGAACGCCCCTGTATCTCATGGACGAGGTTCGGGTTCGGGAGAATATGCGGATGTATCTGCAGGCGTTTGCCGAGCATTTCGGAGCAGGCAGCCAGCCGCTCTATGCCAGCAAGGCCAATTCCTTCAAGCGCATCTATGAGATTGCCAAAGAAGAGGGTATGGGCGTGGATGTGGTATCCTCCGGCGAGATCTATACCGCCCTGCAGGCAGGCTTCCCTATGGAACAGGTGTGGTTCCATTCCAATAATAAGACCGACTGGGATATTGCCTTTGCCATGGATCACGGCGTGGGACATTTTGTGGTGGACAACCGGGAAGAGCTGGATGTGATCAACGCCATTGCCGGGGAGAAGGGGCTGAAGCAGTCCATTCTGCTGCGGCTGACGCCGGGTATCGATCCCCATACCTATGATGCTGTGGCCACCGGCAAGGTGGACAGCAAATTTGGTACCGCCATTGAAACCGGTCAGGCGCTGGAAATGGTGCGCCATACCCTGAGCCTTACCAATATCTGTCTGGATGGCTTCCACTGCCATGTGGGCTCGCAGGTGTTCGGTGAGGATGTCTATGAGCGGGCATCCGATATCATGCTGGCATTCATGGCACAGTGCAATGATGAATTTAGCATCGAGCTTTCTCATCTGGATATGGGCGGCGGCTACGGCGTCCGTTATACGGATGATGACGGGTATGTGGATATCCCTGCCGCCATCGGCAGAGTGGCTGCCCATATGAAGGCCAAATGCGCAGAACTCGGCATGAAAATGCCGAAGATCTCCATGGAGCCGGGCCGCAGCATCGTAGCTGACGCGGGCATGACCCTGTATACGGTGGGCACCATCAAGAAGATCACCGGCTACAAGAACTATGTCTCCATTGACGGCGGCATGACGGATAATCCCCGGTATGCCCTCTATCAGTCCCGATATACGGTGCTGTCGGCGGAGCAGCCGGAAGCCCCCTGCACCCTGAAAGCGGATGTGGTGGGCCGCTGCTGCGAGTCCGGCGATATCATCCAGCCCGATGTGCAGCTTCCCGAGCCCAAACGCGGCGATATTCTGGCAGTCTGCACCACCGGCGCCTACAACTATTCCATGGCCTCCAATTATAACCGGGTGGCACGGCCTGCCATGGTCATGGTCACGCCGGAGGGCTTCTATGTGGCAGTCCGCCGGGAAAGCCTGGAAGACCTGATCCGAAACGATGTGTAAAAAAGAACCGCAGTTCGCACGAACTGCGGTTCTTTTCAGTCAACGGGATAATTGGTCACGATCAGATGCTCCGCGGCGCGGTCGTTGCGGCTGCGGACGTTGTAGCTATACTGCTTGTCAAACCTCCGGACATAAAAGCCCTGGCTGTACAGCGCCTCAATAAAGGGCGTGTTCTTGATGATCAGCAGGAATTTGGCAGGGGTCTTGCTCAATGCCACGGCCAGCCGTGCCTGATCCAGTTTGGTGAAGGCATTGCCTTCATAATCGGAGAAATCCGTATCATAGGGCGGGTCGAGGAAAATAAAATCGTTCTTGGTGGGGCGCACCTGCTCCAGAAATTCCTCAAAATCCCGGCAGTAGATCTGGGTGTTGGAGAATAGGGCAGCTGTCTCCGGCTGGAACAGCGCTTCCACCTTGGCGGTGAAATCCTTGTTGTTGTAGCTCATGCCGCCGTAGGGGATGTTGAACTCGCCGTGTTTATTGTAGCGGAACATGGAGCCGTAGCAGTTTTCCCGGATAAAGAAGAAATTGGCTGCCCGCTGCCCGGGTGTCAGATGGATCCTGCCCAGCTGCCAGTCATTGAACACAGAGCGGAAGTACAGATAATAGCCGCTGGCAAAGCCGGTGACCAGGTTTTCCAGCAGGTCATCGGGCGTAAAGGGCCGTGCAGCATGATTTTTCACCGTCCGAACCAGCTTGTCCCAGACATCTTCTTCTAATTCCTTCCGGAACAGGTTGGGATCGCGCACCAGCGGCTGGGAGAACAGGGTGAGAATGGAAGGAAACCATTCATCAAACAGCTCGGTCAGCAAAGCTCTGGCTTCTTCTTCCTGTGCGGGCAGCAGCTCGAACACTGTCAGCAGGGAAGTGCCCTGCAGTCTGGCAAACTCCAGAAGCCCCTGAAAGCTCTCCGCATAGCAGTTGAGGTCGTTCTCAAACTCCAAATTCTGCGTGCGGATCATATGATAGAATTCCATCAGATCCTTGGCGGTATCGTTGATGGCGGCATGCCTGGGCTGCAGATGGAAGAACAGTGCGCCGCCGCCGAAAAACGGCTCCAGATAGCGCTGGTGATCGGGGATCAGACCGTAGACCTGTGCGATCTCTCTGGATTTGCCGCCCGGCCATTTGAGTAGAGGTTTCATGGACATTCCTGCTTTCCATGGTTTTTCTAGAATTATAGCAGATTTTCGATGAGATTCCAAGGCCGATCACATTTCTCTTGCAAGAAAAGACAAAAATTGATATACTGATTTTGTTATGAGAAAAAGAGCAACGTATTTTGTCAGCCGGAAAAACGTGCTGACCTGGGTCGCAGCCATTTTGATGATTGGCTCGGTGGGACTCCGCATTGCTGATTTCTGCGGGAAAGGCGCAGATGCAAAGACAATGTGGCTGCTTTGTGTCCTGCCGGTGGCAGCCAGTCTGATCTATGTGTTGATTTTGCTGTTGGACAGCAAAGAGCATTTTTACCGCACTCTCATTCCGTGGATTTTGTTTTCCATCTACTTCGTTTCTGGCCTGGTCCTACAGGGCAATCTGGCAAGATATTACATCTGGCTCAATACGCTGGTGCTGGCGGCGTTTCTGATCTTCTATAAGCAGATCACCTCCGGACATGTGCAGAGACCCTGGCTGCTGCCGCTGCTGTTTCTGTTTTTGCTGGCGCTTCTGGCATTTTCCAGCCGGGAAGCGCTGGGCAACAGAGACTGGTTTGCGTTCCTGCCCGATGGACTGATCGTGCTGGCTGGCCTGTTGGTGAGCTTTATCATCAAACCTCATACGGACGGCAAATATCATCCCACCTGGGGCGACCGTTCCGATGGCCGCCGGGTGCGTACGGTGGAGCCCATGACCCGTGCCACAGCCTACATCATGAAGCACCGCAACGGCGCCTGCAATACCATCACAACGGAGATGGAGATCTCCAATCTGGAAAAATATGTCCGGGAAAAGCGCCGTGAGGGCCTGACGGGTTTTGGTCTGAACCATGCCTTTATTGCAGCCTATGTCCGCTGCGTGGCCCAGTATCCGCAGGTCAACCGGTTCATTGCAGGCCGTGAGATCTACAGCCGCGGCGATGATATCCAGTACTGCATGACCATCAAGAAGGAAATGTCCGTGGATTCTCCCGATACCTGCATCAAGCTCTATCTGAAGCCGTCGGATTCCGCCTATGATGTGTACGAAAAGTTTGAGAAGGCGGTTGAGGAGGTCAAGAATGCCCCGGCAGAGGACAACAGCTTTGATAAAACTGCTGCTGTTTTGGGCCTGCTGCCCGGTCCGGTGTACATGTTTGCGGTGAAGCTGCTGGAGTTCTTGGACTTCTACGGTCTGCTGCCCAAATTCCTGCTGGAGGTCAGCCCCTTCCATGGCTCCGTGTTCTTTACCTCCATGGGTTCTCTGGGTATTCCCGCCATTGAACATCACCTCTATGATTTTGGCACGGTACCGGTGTTTGTCGCCTTTGGAAAAAAGTACCGCCGCAATGAGGTGGAGAGCGATGGAACGGTGACTATGAAAAAGTATGTGGATATGGGCTTTACGCTGGATGAACGCATCTGCGACGGCTTCTATTATGCTTCCGTTCTGAAGTACATGAAGCGGCTGCTCAATGATCCCTCCCGTCTGGACAATCCGCCCGAAACCGTGGTGGAGGATATTCCCTGAAAACAAAAAGCTGACGTCGAAAAGACGTCAGCTTTTTTCTATCAAACCCTGTAGGGCGCGCCGCTTGGCTTCCCCTGTGGGGAAGCTGCCGCCAAAGGCGGCTGATGGGGGGTGCGAAGCACATTTCCAAATCATATGCGAAGCGGATACCTTTATTGTCCATTATCCATTGTCAATTGAATTTACATCTTCTCCGGCGCTTCAAAGCCCAGCAGATCGATGCAGCTTTCCAGCACCTGTCGGGTCAGATCCATCAGTGCCACATAACCGGCCTGCTTGTCTGCATCCGGCTCTGCCAGAATGCGGGTCTCGTGATAGAACTTGTTGGCTGCGCCTGCCAGCTCGTAGATATAGGCGCAGATCACGTTGGGGGCATTGTCCCGGTAGGCTTGCTGCATAAAGTCGGCAAAGCGGGTCAGTGCCAGCATCAGATCCTTGGCTTCCTTGGTTTCCGGTGTCTGCAGAGCGGTCATGTCGGCAGCCTTGCCGTACTTTGCCAGAATGGACTTGATACGGACGATGGTGTAGAGAATATAGGGACCGGTGTTGCCCTCAAAGGCTGCAAACCGTTCCAGATCGAACACATAGTCCTTGGTGGGCTGGTTGCTCAGGTCGCCATATTTCAGGGCGGCCATGGCAATCAGGCGGGCGGTGGTCTCCACATCGGCGGTGTCCACCACCTGATTTTCCGTGATCTTCTGACGGACATAATCGGTGATCTCGGCGATCAGCCGCTCCAGCCGCATGACGCCGCCCTCCCGGGTCTTGAAGGGCTTGCCGTCCTTGCCGTTCATGGTGCCGAAGCCGATGTGCTGCAGCTCCATATCCGCAGGAACGATTTGGGATTTCTTTGCGGCGCGGAATACCTGCTCAAAGTGCAGCGCCTGCCGCTTGTCGGTGAGATATAGCAGCTTTCCGGGCTGATAATCCTGCATCCGCTGCACGATGGTGGCCAGATCGGTGGTGGCGTAGATGGCAGCGCCGTCGGATTTGACCAGAATGCAGGGGGGCACTTCCTTGGTGTCGCTTTCCTCCTGTACGGGAATGACCAACGCACCGTTGGAGACTTCCGTCACGCCTCTGGCCTTCATGTCCTCGATCATAGCGGGGATGTAGGGCTGTGCGTCACTTTCGCCCAGCCAAACATCAAAGTCCACGTTCAGGTTGGCATAGTTCTTTTTCAGGTCGGCCACGGACAGGCGCATGATGTGATTCCACATGGCGCGATAGCCCCGTTCGCCGTTCTGCAGCTTGAAGGTGGCGTCGTGGGCACGGGCGGCAAAGGCTTCATCCACCTTACTCTTGGCGCTGGCAGCGGGATAGATTTCTTCCAGCTGAGAGATGGTAAAGGGTGCTTCGACGGGGTATTCGCCGGTGAAGTCGGGATCAAAGTAAGGCAGCTCCGGCTGGCGCTCCCGTACTTCCTCGATGATCAGACCCATCTGCAGACCCCAGTCACCCATGTGGATGTCGCCGATGACATGGTTGCCGAAGTAGCGGTAAATGCGTTTCAGGCTTTCGCCGATGATGGCGGAGCGCAGATGACCCACGTGCAGGGGCTTGGCCACATTGGGGCCGCCGTAGTCCACCACCACGGTACGGGCGTTGGGATCATCGGCAAGGCCGTATTTCTCACTCTGGCTCATGGCAGCGACACGATCCCGCAGGAACTGGGCGGAAACGTTGAAATTCAGGAAACCGGGATTGACCGCCGTGATCTGGCTGAACATGGGATCGCCTTCCAGCTGTGCAGCCACGGCGGCAGCGATCTGGATGGGAGCGCGCTTATAAGCCTTGGCGGCAGGCATGGCGCCATTGCACTGGAATTCGCACAGGTCGGGACGGTTGGAAACGGTTACTTTGCCGTAGGAAGCATCAAAACCGGCATCCGCAAAGGCTTTGGACACCCGAAGAGAAATCAGATCAACAAATTTTTCCATGGAAAACATCCTTTTTGTTATTTTTCAGTACCCTGTATTATAACAAATCTTCCATGAAATGTACAGTCTGTATTTTGCAGCTGACGGATGGTCTCTCCTGTGTGTCGGCCATGGATATTCGTAGGGGTGGTAAAAATTTCAATTGCCTGGAGCAAGCATTAAAATCTTTTGTTAAACCTGCAAACGAGCGCGCAGGGAGGGGGTACATAGGGGGAGGGTGGCTTGTTTGCGGGAGCAAACACACAACGCTCTCCCCCTATGCGCAGTTTTCTTCCCCCGATTTCTTTTGGGCGGGCAGATTGTCAAGTCAAGTGCAACACTTGTTGAGAAAACACTTCAAAGGGAGTGAGCCAATTAATACACTTTCTTGGACGCAGATTCATTAAGGATACAATTCGAGAAAGATCCTCATCCGTCACATCGCCTAGATCTCTATGTTTCGGAATAAACTGCCGGAGCAAGCCATTGGTATTTTCGTTTGTTGGACGTTCCCATGGCGAATGAGGATGTGAATAGAAGATGGGAGCAGATAGATCTCTTTCCATTGCGGCGCTTTCTGCAAACTCGGTTCCCTGGTCGAATGTGACACTTTTTATCGGCAACTTAGTCTGCTTCAATAGATGTACAACAACCTGCCTAACTTCGGCCGCTTCCTTGCTTGGTACTTTTCCTGCGGTCAAATACCGGCTTTTTCTATCTACCAGTGTAGCAATTACGGTTTTACTTTTTCTGCTGACAATTGTATCGCCTTCCCAATGGCCAATCTCAGTTCGGTTGTTTGCAGTATCTGGCCGTTGTTCTATGGACCGAGCAAAGCACTTTCTGACAGATTTTTTGCTTTTTCCGTGTGTTTTGTATTTAAAACGCAGATAGTACCGAAGAGTATCCTGTAACAGACCGTTATCCAGCGCACGATAGATAGTAGCTGTACTAACCACATGTTTGCCTTCGTGTTTCAACCTGTTTGAAATCTGTTCCGGAGACCAGAACATGTATCCGAGCCAGAAATGGACATCTGCGTGCAGCTGTGGATCGGCAAGCACTGGTTTGCGGACACAGCGTTTTCGGCGCTGCAGATACCTTGACTGTGCCTCACACGGCAAACAGTCCGGGTTCCTTTTCAACTCGCGAGAAATGGTTGATGGCGATCTCCCCAAAAGTGACGCAATTTTCCGCAAAGAGTAGCCTAAATGTAAAAAAGTATATAGCTTTTCTCTCTCTGCAATGGTAAGATGATGATAACAACTCATGAGATTATCTCCTGTATGGTTTGTTTGGTCACTTTCCATTTTACAGGTTTTCTCGTGAGTTGTCTTTTTTATTTTGTGTTGCACTTCATATGATAATCTGCCCGCCCAAAAGAAACCGGGGAAAGAAAACTGCGCATAGGGGAGGGCTTTTTACA
>JAZSCX010000110.1:0-2261 GCA_045530865.1 Candidatus Avilachnospira sp. | reverse complement strand
TTGTTCTTCCACAGTTCTACTCTCCCACGGCATCCGAAAACACTCCTTTTTCGTGTTCTTTGATGCCTTTATTTTACTGTAAAACTGTATACTATGTCATTGCACACTTGTATACCATGTTACTACACTGTACATATCAGTCGCCCGCAGGCGGTCAATGACCCCCTACTGAGAGTAAGCAAATGCATATTTTAGGGCTGTTGCATTGTTTTGCAACAGCCCCTGTCATTTTGAATCATCGGCGAGGCCGATACCTTCATTGTCAATTGTCCATTGTCAACTGTCAATTTGTATCCGGCACTACATATGCAGCATTGGCATAGCCGATCACATCCTTGTACCGCACGGAGTACCAGTTTCCGCTTTCCCCATAGATGGTCAAAGGATCGTTGTTTTCCGCCTGCGCCAGAATGGGCGAATCCGTTGTAGGCAGCTCCCGGATGTTCAGTCTGCCCCACTGCACCGACACTCTGCCCTGCCGGGGCGGATTGGGTTCAATGAACGGTACACCGAAATACTCCGTCACTGCCAGAGAAATCGCCCGGGCAATGGCGTCCAGATTGTTCTCAATCCAGAGGGCGTCCTCCCGGTTGTCGTGGTAGCCCAGCTCTGCCAGCACCGCAGGGGCTCTCGTCCGCCGCAGTTCCCCGATGGCCATGGAAGAAAGTGCACGCACCTGGTCCGGAAGCGGATATACCGGCTTCAGATTGTCCACCAGTATCTCCGCCATCCGCAGGCTGTCGGCACTGCCGGGGTAATAGTAGATATCAATTCCCCGCCGTGTGCCTTCCGAACCGGGAGCTGCCGCATTGGAGTGGAGCGCCAGATGGAAATCATAGTCCCCTTCATTGGACTGCCGGATGGCTGCGGCAGCATTCCGCTGCGGATCGTTTCTGGTGAACTCGATCCCACTGGCCAGCAGGTATGGTTCCATGCGGTCCGCGATCTGGTTCATCCAGTATTCTTCGTTTCCCGTGGTCACATAGGGATTGAATTCCTGTGTGGATGGGCTCAAATATAAATATGGCATCTGCATCCCGCCTTTCTTTCCATCTTTATGCAGCAAGGTTGGTGTTTACAACTGCGGCTTTCAATGGTATGATATGGAAAGAGACAGAAGGAGCGGTGCTGCATATGCAATATATCGTTCTGGATATGGAATGGAACCAGCCGTGGCCGGGCAGCTACGCATCCAAGCGGGTGCTGCCGGTAAAGTTCCGGGGCGAGATCATTCAGATCGGCGCCGTCCGGCTTACCGACCGGCAGATCGTGGGGGATGAATTCCAGATCCTAATTAAGCCCAAAGTCTATCGCAAACTGAATAAAAAGGTCAGCAGCCTGACCGGCATCAAGGATACCCAGCTGGCAGAATTCGGCGTACCCTTTCCCGAGGCCATGGAACAGTTCCGGGACTGGTGCGGCGAGGACTGCGTTTTCCTGACGTGGGGCTTTGACGATATCGGAATCCTCAAGGAAAACATGGCGCTCCACGGACTGGAAAGCAGCTGGGTCGACCATTGGTACAACGCCCAGATGATCTACAATGCCCAGACAGACGGATCCTCTGCGCAGAAGGCGCTGAAAACAGCCATGCAGATGTCCGGTGTAGAAGCCAGCCGTCCTGCCCATGATGCGCTGGGAGACGCCTATCATACGGCCATTGTCTGTTCCCGGCTGGATTTGCTCCGGGGTATTGCGGAGTACGGCAAAACCATGGAAGACCGCGAAAACGGCTTCCACGGTGCCGAGCTGCCCGGATGCCTCAGCCGCCGTGTGTACCACGGGTTTACCGGCAAGGAGGAGGCAATGGAGGCCCTCGGCGGCGAGGAAAACCGCTGCCCCAAATGTGAGCAGCCCATGACCCTTGGCCCATGGAAGCCCCAGCAGAGCCGGCGGTATGTTGCCATGGCCGCCTGTCCGGAGCACGGGAATTTCCTGCTCCGTGTCCGTCTGGCGCCGGAAGAGGACGGCACCGTGAAGGCCATCCGCCTGATCTACGAAGGGGACTCCGAGGTCGCAAAGAATTGCGAAACCGCTGCCGCCAAACCTAAGGTTCGCAAGCGCTCCCGCAGAAAGAAACACGGATAAAAGACCGTACCGAAACCGGTACGGTCTTTTGGATTGTAAAACGACAACCACGGGCTATGCCCGTGGCTCTAAAAAGGTTATACCTATGAGTAGTCCCGCCGCAGCGGGAGCCTCCCTCTGACGAGGGAGGTGGATTTTGCGAAGCAAAAGACGGAGGGAGAGAAAACGTTAAA
>JAZSCX010000039.1:0-3499 GCA_045530865.1 Candidatus Avilachnospira sp. | reverse complement strand
TTGTTCTTCCACAGTTCTACTCTCCCACGGCATCCGAAAACACTCCTTTTTCGTGTTCTTTGATGCCTTTATTTTACTGTAAAACTGTATACTATGTCATTGCACACTTGTATACCATGTTACTACACTGTACATATCAGTTGCCCGCGGGCGGTCATGACCGCCCCTACAACGGTTTAAGAACTGCTGCATTGTTATGCAACAGTTCTTTTCTATGCAGCATCCACAAAATATTATGGACTTTTTTGTGAAAACAGGTTGTGAAACCGGTTTTCTTGTGTTAAAATAAATAGTTGCGAGAGAATTTTTATGTTTGAAGGGAGCCAATGGTATGGCACAGGAAAACATCCGAAATATAGCCATCATCGCACACGTTGACCACGGCAAGACCACACTGGTGGACGAGCTGCTGAAGCAGGGCGGCGCATACCGTGAAAACCAAGCCACCACCGACCGCGTCATGGACTCCGGCGATCTGGAGCGGGAGCGGGGCATCACCATTCTGGCCAAGAATACGGCAGTTCATTATAAAGATTACAAGATCAACATTGTCGATACGCCGGGACACGCCGACTTCTCCGGTGAAGTGGAACGCATTCTGAAAATGGTGGACGGCGTTCTGCTGCTGGTGGACGCCGCCGAAGGCCCCATGCCCCAGACCCGCTTCGTGCTGCAGAAAGCACTGGAACTGGGTCACAAGGTCATCGTGGTGGTCAACAAGATCGACCGTCCCGACGCCCGCGTGGACGAGGTCATTGACGAGGTTCTGGAGCTGCTGCTGGATCTGGACGCCACCGACGAGCAGTTCGCTTCTCCCACTGTGTTCTGCTCTGCCCGCCGCGGCATTGCATCCTATGCACCCCATGAGGAAGGTACCGACCTGATTCCCCTGTTCGAGACCATCGTCAACTACATCGATCCCCCCAAGGGCGAAACAGAAGGCCCCCTGCAGGTGCTGGTCAGCTCCATCGACTACAATGAGTTCGTGGGCAGAATTGCCATCGGCCGTGTGGAACGTGGCGTGATCAGGCAGAATCAGGAGGTCATGGTCTGTGATTACCACGATCCCGATATGAAGCAGAAGGCCAAAGTTGTGGCTCTGTATGAGTTCACCGGTCTGGGCCGCAAGCCCATTTTGGAAGCCTCCGCCGGCGAAATCGTGGCATTCTCCGGCATTTCCGATATCACCATCGGCCGCACCATCTGTGCTCCCGATGCCATCGAACCCCTGCCCTTTGTGAAGATCTCCGAGCCCACCATGGAGATGACCTTCTCCATCAACGACTCTCCCTTCGCGGGCAAGGAAGGCAAGTATGTCACCTCCCGCAACCTCCGCGACCGTCTGGAACGGGAACTGCTGAAGGACGTCTCCCTCCGTGTCACCGAACAGGGAACCGACGCCTTCAATGTGGCGGGCCGCGGCGAAATGCACCTGTCCATCCTGATTGAAACCATGCGCCGGGAAGGCTACGAATTCCAGGTTTCCACGCCCCGCGTGCTGAACAAAGAGATCGACGGCAAACTCTGCGAGCCCATCGAACGGCTGGTTGCCGACGTACCGGAAGGCAGTGTGGGCGCCGTTATCGACAAGATCAGCCAGCGCAAGGGCGATTTGGTCTCCATGACCCCCGTGGGCAGCCGGATGCGTCTGGAATTTCTGGTGCCCTCCAGAGGCCTGTTCGGCTACCGCAACGAATTCCTCACCGACACCCGCGGCGAAGGCATCATGGCTTCCTTGCTGGACAGCTACGCCCCCGTCAAGGGCGAGATCGAGCGCCGTCCCACCGGTTCTCTGGTGGCCTTTGAGAGCGGCGACGCTTGCGCCTATGGCCTGTTCAACGCGCAGGAGCGCGGCACCCTGTTCATCGGTGCCGGCACGCCCGTGTACGCCGGAATGGTGGTGGGTCTGTGCAACCGCAACGAGGACATGTCCGTCAACGTCTGCAAGAAAAAGCAGCTGACCAATATGCGTGCCGCCGGTTCCGACGAAGCCCTGCGGCTGACCAGCCCCCGGATCATGAGTCTGGAGCAGAGTCTGGAATATCTGGCAGACGATGAGCTGTTGGAAGTCACCCCCAAGAACCTCCGCATCCGCAAGCGCATCCTCGACCACGCCGAGCGCATGAAGCATGTGAAGGGCAATAAGTAAAATCGCAAACCCGTTAGCAGGCAGCCCAAAGCCTCCCTCTGATGAGGGAGGCGGCAATAATCTTTGATTTTTGCCGGAGAGTGAGACCGATAAAAGACCTCAGACGCACATCCGTCTGAGGTCTTTAGTCTCTGCCCAGCAGCCAATCTACAGAAACATGCAGCGCATCTGCAATGGCATTCAATTCAATATCTGATACCGGACGTTTCTGCCCTTCCAACAGCGACAGGGCAGGTACACTGATATCCACACCGGCAAGCTGCAGCTTTGCCAACAGTTCCACCTGCTTCATTCCCTGATCCAGTCTTGCCTGCGTCACTCTGGCCCCGATCAAATTCCGGTTGCCCAGTGCCAATTTTCTTGGTTTCAGTGTCCTCACCTCTTTTCTCATAAAGTATATGCGAAAAAAGGGTTGATGTATTTGGCATTACCAAATATAATAAATTTGGTAGCACCAAATATGATTTGAGGTGGTTTATGTGTTTACAGATGTGGACATGGATTACAAAGATCTTTACTGGGCGTTGGAGGGAGCCATAGATGATGCGATCTTCTATCTGTCCCAAACCTTATCAGAATGTCAGCTTCTTCTTGAAGATTGCGGCAAGCGGAAAGAGGCTATGACCGAATCCCGTTTTGATGCAGTAATTCGTACCATCCTGCAAGGCGGACTGGAGGATGACCGGCCGGATTATAAGAAAATGTATCATCTCCTGTTTCACACCGTAACCATGGTAATTCACCATCTGGATAATCAGGATTATGATCAGGCCAAGCTTCTTCTCACGCTGGCAAAGCAGCGCACAGAAGAGTTATATCATGCTGCCTGCAAGGAATAAAAGACGCTCCGTATCCAAAATCCGGATACGGAGCGCTTTTCACTTTCTATTAACCCTTGGTGGGATCGTAGTTATTGCCGAACTGCAGATTGGTGAACTTGATGGTGCTGTCAGATCGGGAGGTCTTGGGCGCAGGCTCATCCATACCCATCAGGCGGCCGATGTTCTGCTCGATCTCATTGGCGATCTCTCTGGCAGTTTCCTTCGGCGTATCTTCTCTGGGGACGACCAGAGGCTTCTCCGTCTCTTCCTCATAGTTATAAGGCTTCTGGCGCTGCACAGGGCGGGACACTTCCTTCACAGTCAGATCCTGCTTCTTCAGCTTTTCCAGCAGCTCCAGATGGCCGCGAATATCCCGCTCCACGTTCTCGATAAAGCTCAGAGCAGTCTGCTTGGCGTTGTTGATGCGCTCTTCTTCCTGTGCCACGATCTCGTCGGCGTTGACGGACTTGGTCTGGGCCGTATTCTCGGCCTCGTTCATCAGGCGGGCGCACTTCTTTTCGGCCTCCGC
>JAZSCX010000079.1:0-5494 GCA_045530865.1 Candidatus Avilachnospira sp. | reverse complement strand
CACTTCCAGCCACCAGTTTACTTCCTCGTCGGTGAACAGACTGCCGTATTTGCCCTTTACGGCAAGAGCCTCCGGCGTCAGCTCCGGATGACCGCAGCGAACCAGCGCATCAAACCCATCGGAAAGGCGGTGCCTGCGGGCAAGCTCCTGCATGGTCTCCACGCCGCCGTGGCTCTCCATCAACTGAATCAGCCGTTTGGTGGGGCAGCCGTGGGCCAGCATGGCGGTCTGGGCGTTCTGAATGGCCTGTGCCTGAAACTGCTGTGCTGTGGTCATGGCTTGGTCTCCTTTTTCTCTTCGATCTGCTTTCCGATGATACAATTTACCGAATGGGGGCAGCGGGGATATTCGCAGTCCCAGTACCATTCGCCCTCATCCAGCTCCAGCAGGACGGTTCGTGCCTGATCCTGCTTACGGCAATAGCCGGAAATGATCCATTCCATATGGGTTCCTCGTCTTTCCTGTGCTGATATGATTATAATATACTTTTCCGGCGCTGTCCACCATTGCTTACTGATAAAAATTTCCGGAATCAGGAGAATGACCATTGCAAACGGGGCAGAATATATGGTATACTTAATTTTAAGAATTTAACGTGGTGGTGAAGTCATTGAGATCCGGTATGAAGTTGGTGAAAACCCTGACACTTCTGGGTCAATTTGGCTTCACTTTTATTACACCCCCGGTGACCATGGGACTTCTTGGCTGGTGGCTGCAGAGCCGCTTTGAACTGGGTACCTGGGTCATGCTGGTTTGTCTGCTGATCGGGCTGATGACCTCCTTCGCAGGAGCCATTCGGTTTTTCCGTCGGGTGCTGCTGCAGGTGGAGCGGAAGGAGCAGGAGGAACAGCCCAAAGACAAACCGGTGGTGTTCTACCGGCACGATTGACAGGAGGAATGCTATGAAACTCAGTCCTGCAATTATCAAAGAAACAAAGCACATTGCTGTCGGTGTGCTGATCGGAGATGCCGTGATGATTGCCATCTTTGCCATGATAAAACAGCTGGATTACACGGTGTTTCTGGGCGCTGCACTGGGCAGCATTGCTGTCATTGTGAATTTTCTGGTGCTGGGCATCCGGGCCCAGCGGGCCATGGAGGATCCGGATCGGGCGCGTGTGATTATCCAGCGCTCCTACACCTTTCGGATGCTGATGATGGTGGCGGTCATGGCGGTGGGCGTTGCGGCACCCTGCTTCCATACGGTGGCGGTGGTCATACCGTTCCTGCTGCCGGGCGCGACGATTTTTGTCATGCGGATCCCGGAAATGCTTGGCCTTGGCAAAAAAGGAGGCGAGAAAGAACGTGAAAGTTGATATTCATGGTGCGCCGATCTATTTTGAGATCCCGATTTTCGGCGGGATTCCCATAACCGGTACACTGGTGGTCACCTGGGGCGTGATGATCGTGCTGACGGCTCTGTGCATCTGGATGACCCATGACATGAAGGTGCGGGACATCAGCAAAAAGCAGGCCATTGCGGAAATGGTCTACGGCGCTGTTACCGGCCTTGTAAAGAACAACATGGGAGAACGGTTCATGGGCTATGTGCCGCTGATCATGGCGCTGTTTGGCCTGTCCGCGGCCTGTAGTTTGTCATCTCTGCTGGGCCTCTGGGCGCCAACGGCGGATGTGAACACGGAGCTGGCATGGGCGTTGGTGGCATTCTTCCTGATCACCAAGCACAAGATCAAAGCCCATGGCATGAAGGGCTACCTGAAGGGCTATCTGGATCCCATCTTTGTGATGGCGCCGTTCAATGTGCTGGGCGAGGTCTTTACGCCCATCTCCATGGCGTTCCGTCACTTCGGCAACATCGTTTCCGGCTATGTTATCTCGGCGCTGATCTATGCGGCACTGATCGCAGCCAACCATGCGCTGTTTGGTCTGCTGCCCGGTGTGGTGGGCGAGCTGCTGGCGGAGATCCCCATTCTGGGCGTCGGTATTCCGGCAGTGTTCTCTCTGTATTTCGACTGGTTCGGAAGCTGTATTCAGGCATTTATTTTCTGTATGCTGACGATGATCTTCATCTCCACTGCAGAGGATTAATTTATTTGCAAATTCACAATCTGTCAATCAAACATTTAGGAGGATTTTAATTATGGAAATCGCAAGAGCACTCGTTCTTATGGGCTGCGCCATCGGCGCAGGTCTGGCACTGATCGCCGGTATCGGCCCTGGTATCGGTGAAGGCTATGCTGCCGGCAAGACGGTGGAAGCCATTGCCCGCCAGCCCGAGATGGAAGGCGTTCTGACTTCCAAGATGATTCTTGGTATCGCTCTGTCCGAGACCACCGGTATTTACGGTTTTGTCACCGGTTTGCTGCTGATGTTCGTCTGCCCCGGCATGTTCCTGGGTATGCTGTAAGCGCATCTTTTGAAGAAAATCATTCGATAAGGAGGCGTGCGCAATGAACTTTCAACAGCTGGTCACAGTCGCGCCCTGGACACTGATCCTGCAGATCTGCAATCTGCTGCTTCAGATGTGGCTGTTCAAGAAATTCCTGCTGAAGCCGGTGCAGAATATTCTGGCCAAGCGGCAGGAACTGGCCAATGCGGAGCTGGATGCTGCCGCAACCGCCCGTGAGGAAGCGGAAACTGCCAAACAGGAATATGAGAAGCATCTGACCTGCGCCCGGGAAGAGGCTGCCGCTCTGGTCCGCAGTGCTGCGCAGACAGCCCAGACCCGCAGCGAGCAGATCATTCTGGAGGCCAAGGAAGAGGCTGCTTCCATCCGCGCCAAGGCATCTGCCGATATTGCGCAGGAGCGTAAGAGCGCGGTCAACGAGATCAAGAACGAGATCTCCGGCATTGCCGTTTCCATCGCATCCAAGGTGGTGGAGAAGGAAATCAGCGAAAAGGATCATGAAAAGCTGATTCAGGACTTCATCGATCAGATGGGTGAAGCCGTATGACCAAGACAGAACAGGTTTACGGCGGCTCCCTGTATGAGCTGGCGCTGGAAGAAAGATTGACGGGAGAAATTTTGGCAGAGCTGCAGCAGGTTCTGACACTGCTGGACGAAAACCCCGATTACGGACGGTTTCTGTCCACCCTGTCCATCTCCAAGGAAGACCGCTGCCATGCGCTGGACGAAGCGTTTCAGGGACGAATTCAGCCCTATCTGCTGAGTTTTATGAAAATCTTGTGCGAGAACGGTACCTTCAGCCAGCTGAAGGGCTGCGCCCGGGAGTACCGCACCCGCTATAACCACGATCACGGAATCGTGGAGGTCACGGCAGTCACTGCCGTACCTCTGAAGGGAGCCCTGCGGGAGAAGCTGCTGCAGAAGCTGCAGACCACCCTGGGCAAAACCGTGGAGCTGAGCTGCCGCGTGGATCCTGCCTGCATGGGCGGCATCCTGCTGGAACTGCCCGGCCGCCAGCTGGACGGCACGGTTAAGCACCGTCTGGACACTCTGGCATCCACGTTGAAGCACATTTCTGTTTAAATTACAATCTGTCCGCAAAGCGGACTCCATCATTGTCAATTGTCAATTTTCAACTGTCAATTGAAAAAAGGTTGGTGAAACAATGGAATTAAGACCGGAAGAAATTTCGAAAATCATCAAAGCGCAGATCAAGCACTATGAAAATAAGATCGACCAGTCGGAGACCGGTACGATCATTCTGGTCGGTGATGGCATTGCCCGTGCCGCCGGCCTGCAGAAGTGCATGGTCAACGAACTGGTGCAGTTCTCCAACGGCGAGTACGGCATGGCGCAGAACCTGGAGGAAAACTCTGTTTCCATCGTTCTGCTGGGCTCCGATGCCGGTATCCGTGAAGGCGATACGGTCAAGCGGACGGGCCGCGTGGTCTCCGTTCCCGTAGGCGAAAGCCTGCTGGGCCGTGTTGTGGATGCGCTGGGCGCGCCTATCGACGGCAAGGGTCCCATTGAGGCAGTGAAATATATGCCCATTGAGTCTCCCGCCCCCGGCATTATTGAGAGAAAGTCGGTTTCTGTTCCTCTGCAGACCGGCATCAAGGCCATCGACGCCATGATTCCCATCGGCCGCGGTCAGCGTGAGCTGATCATCGGCGACCGCCAGACCGGCAAGACCACCCTCGCGGTGGATACCATTATCAACCAGAAGGGCAAGAACGTCATCTGCGTCTATGTTGCCATTGGCCAGAAGCGTTCCACCGTGGCACAGCTGGTGGAGACCCTGACCCATGCCGGTGCTATGGATTATACCATCATCGTCTCTGCGACGGCCTCCGAAATGGCGCCTCTGCAGTATATTGCCCCCTATACCGGCTGCACCATGGGTGAATATTTCATGCAGCAGGGCAAGGACGTGCTGGTGATCTATGACGACCTCAGCAAGCACGCCGTGGCCTACCGAGCCCTGTCGCTGCTGATCCGCAGACCCCCCGGACGTGAAGCCTATCCCGGCGACGTGTTCTATCTCCACTCCAGACTGCTGGAGCGTGCAGCCAGAATGGCACCTGAATACGGCGGCGGCTCTCTGACGGCGCTGCCCATCATCGAAACCCAGGCGGGCGACGTTTCTGCCTATATCCCCACCAACGTCATCTCCATTACCGACGGTCAGATCTTCCTGGAGACCCAGCTGTTCCACGCCGGCGTCATGCCTGCGGTCAACCCCGGTATTTCCGTCTCCCGTGTCGGCGGCAGTGCCCAGATCAAGGCCATGAAGAAGGTTGCCGGCAATCTGAAGCTGCTGTATTCCCAGTACCGCGAGCTGCAGAGCTTCGCCCAGTTCGGCTCCGATCTGGACAAGGACACCAAGGAGCGTCTGGCGCTGGGCGAGCGTATCGTGGAGGTGCTGAAGCAGGGCAGAAACGCGCCGGTGGATGTGGCACATCAGATCTGCATCCTGTATGCGGTTGTCAACGGCTATCTGAAGGAAGTGCCCGTGGACATGGTCAAGGGCTACGAAGCGGGCCTGTATCCCTACATGGACGAGTATGCGTTCACCGTGCTGGAAAATATCCGCACCACCGGACAGCTGTCCAAAGAGGACGAGGAAGCCCTGAAGCAGGCTCTGTCTGCTTATACCAAACGGTTTTTGGAACTGGAGTAAGGAAGGAGGCACGCACATGGCCGGCGTATCCATGAAGGATATCAAATCCCGGATCAAAAGCATGGAAAGCACCAGGCAGATCACCAAGGCCATGGAAATGGTGGCTGCCTCCAAGCTGCGCGGCGCGCAGGAACGCGCCATTGCCAGCCGTCCTTATTTTGAAGTGCTCTATCAGACCATCCATGATATTGCCGATGCCAATACGGATCTCTCTCCGCTTTTTGTGCAGGCGCCCAGAGGAGAAAAGTATTGCTTCGTGGCCATTGCGGGCGACGGCGGTCTGGCCGGCGGCTACAACAACAATGTGCTGAAGCTGGCCATGGCACAAATGGCGGGGAAGGATGCGGTGGTGCTGCCCATCGGCAAGAAAGCCACAGAATTTTTCCGCTCCCGCGGTGTGCCGCCGGTGAACGGTCTGTATCCCGTGGCGGAGGATGTCAATTCCG
>JAZSCX010000012.1:0-9668 GCA_045530865.1 Candidatus Avilachnospira sp. | reverse complement strand
CATATTCTTTGGGTTCGGCCTTGGGAGCCTCTGCCTTGGGAGCGGAAGGCTTCTTTTCCTTCTGCTTTCTGGGCTGTTCGGGGCGGCGCTCAGCCTTGGGCTTTTCCTGCTTGGGCGCTTCAGCCTTGGGCGCCTCCGCCTTGGGGGCGGCGGGCTTGGGGTTGATGGGCTGCAGGGGCTTGGCCTCCTGCTTGGGCTCCTGCTTCTTCGGCTTGCTGCGGGATGCGGAAGACAGGGCGGGTGCCGGCTTGACATCCTCATCGGGCACTTCGTAGGTCACTTTGACCTTGGCAGGGCAGGAACCGAAACCAAGGAAACCGGACTTGGGATTTTCCAGAACCTCGACAGATACACTGTCCCGGTCCATGTTCAACTGCTGGAGGGCAGCTTCAATGGCCAGATCAATGGTCTTGCCAGTGGCGGTAATGAATTTTTCCATTTCCAAACTCCAATTGTTCGTTATTTTTTATATCGGTTGGGATCGTAATTGCGGCCCTTGCAGTAGGGGCGGTCGGGGATACCGGAGGGACACTTTTCCGTATGGATCTCCTGCTCTGCATCGGGTTCGATGATGCCATGCTCGATGGCATAGCGCTTGGCGGCGGCTTCACGCTCTTCGCGCTCTTTCCGCTCCAGCTTCTTTTTGCTGGTGTTTTCCATGATGCCGTCGGGGTTGGCGGCACGGCGCCCTGCGCGGATGCGCTCCTTCTCTGCTTCGGCAGCAGCCTCTTCGGCAGCTCTCTGGCGGCGCACCTCATCCTCCGCGGCATAGACCTTGCGGTAGTAGAGGGTCATGGGGGTATCGGTGATGATGCCAAATACGGCCTGAGCGATCCAGTAGACAGTGACAGCGGCAGGCATGGTAAAGCCGAATACGATGGACATGATGGGCATCATCCACATCATGGTATTCATGGACTGGTTGGCCGTAGCGGCGGCATCCTTGTCCTTCTCGCCCTTTTCGTTGGTGGTGACGGATGCATTGATCTTCTGGGCGATCCACATGCTCAGCAGGTTGGATCCGCCGGACAGCAGAGCCAGAATGGCCCCGCCCACGGCGCTCCAGCTGGTTGCCAGCCAGACCTTCCAGCTGGGAATAGATGCCAGATCGATGCCCAGGAACGTGAAATCGATGGGGTTCGGCAGAACACCATTCAACTCAGGGATGGCAGCAAGAATCTCCTTGGAGTATTCGCCCAGATACTTGGCGGCGAACAGCTGATGGTAAAATTCGTTGCCGGACAGCTTCACATGCTGATCGATGACCTCCACGATCTGAGCGGACAGCTCAGCGGGGATATGCATCACATAGGTAAGGGGTTCACGGATGACATTGTACAGAGGCAGCAGGATCAGCAGCGGAATCAGGCTCCACAGGCAGCCGCCGCCGACAGAAACGCCTTCTTCTTTGTACAGCTTAGAAACTTCCTGCTGATACTTGACCTTGTCATCTGCATACTTGACCTCAAGGGCCTTGGCCAGGGGGGCCACGCGGGCCATCTTCAGACTGCTCTTCTTGCTCTTGGCGTTCATGGGAAGCAGAACGACCTTGACGATCAGAGAGAAGAGGATCAGGGCAACACCGTAGTTGCCGGAGAACTGATACAGCCAGTCCAGCAGATAGCCGAAGGGAATTCGGATGAGATCACTGAGATTCATGTTTCTTCCTCCATTATAGGGGAATTTTGCGGGGGAACGGGGTCAAACCTGTCGTGCTTGCTGAATGGGTGACAGCGCATCAGCCGCCGGAAAGCCAGCCAGCCGCCTTTCCACGGGCCGAACCGTTCAATGGCCTCCACCGCATACTGTGAGCAGGTGGGGACATACCGGCATCGGGCAGGGAAAAAGGGGGAGATGGCTCTCTGATAGAAATTAATGCAGGCCAGAAGAATCCGTTTCATGGGCAGGCTCCTCTTTTTTCAGCAGCTCCAGCTTGTCCGCCAGAGACAGATAAGCCCCCTCCAGCTTCTTGTAGGGAGCATCCACGGCTCTGGAACGAACCACCACCACCAGATCCCAGCCGGGCTTGAACCGGCCTTCGTGGAGGCGATAGATCTCCCGCAGACGGCGGCGCACCCGGTTTCGCACCACAGCGTGTCCCAGCTTGGCGCTGACCGTGTAGCCGATGCGGTTCTCCTGAGAACCGTTGCGTCGGCAATAGACCACCAGATACTTGTTGGCGGCGGATCTGCCCTTCTGATACAGTCTGCGGAACAGGTGATTCAGCTTGAGCGATTTGGAAAACTGCATGATGATCTGAAACTCCTGATAAACGGACGAGGCGAACAGAATACTTCTATTCGCCTCGTATCAATTCTATATTTGGCGGTATACGCGGCCCACACAACTTAGGCGGACAGCTTTGCTCTGCCCTTGGCGCGGCGGCGAGCCAGAACCTTGCGGCCGTTCTTGGTGGCCATTCTCTGTCTGAAACCATGCACCTTGGATCTGTGACGCTTCTTGGGCTGATAGGTACGCAGCATTGTGTACACCTCCTGTAAAAATATGCTCAACAGCTGCCACGGGGGCAGCCGCAGCGAGTGTTTTCAGGCGCATCCCATGGACACGCACGATGTATTATACCAAACATTCTGTCAAACTGTCAACTAAAAAATGCGGAAATTTCCACTGTTTTCGCATAAAACCGTATCTTGTGGTCAAACGGGCCGGAACCCCCAGTCATAGGGGGTTCCGGCCCGTGGAATACACCGTTGGTTTTGCCGGTTATGGGATTGCCGGGATCATAATGCAGTCGTGATAGCTGCTTTCGGTCGATGCAACATCAAAACGCCATACCGGCTGATAAAAGCCTTTGGTGTCAATTTCATAATCCAGCCTGCAGCCGAACACCTGCACATCTGCCGGACGGTTGTATTCAAAGAACCCACCGTCATAGAACTTTCCGGCGCAGAGCTGCGAATAGGCCTCCTGCGGCGTGAGGATGGGTGCTTCATTATAATAAGTATACCAGACCAGTCCGTTCTCCAACTCTACAATGGTATTCCCCTCGTACCGGCACCGCAGGGTGCCGTCCATCATGACTGCGCCATCGATCTGCTTGTCGCAGGTGAACCGGTACCAGCCGTCGCCTTCATCGGCAAATTCTGCTGTTTCGGGAATCATAACGGGGAAAGCGTCCAACGCCTGTTCTACTGTTTCCCGGTCTGCCGCAGGCCAAGCCTCACCGCTTTCCTCATAACCCTGAAAGAATTCGTAGCTGCCGTCATAGTAGTTTACCCAGAGAACGCCTTGGGTCAGGTGGTAATAGGCCATGCCCTGATAATAGCTGGTCATGCCGATTTTCGTGCCGGTGATGGCTGCCATCTCTGCGGCAAAGGCGTCGCAGTCCGCACGGCTCATGGGCTGTGCCCGGTAGACCGCCGCTGTCTCTCCCGTGTCCGGCAGCACGCAGCCCAGTGTCCATTCCACATCTGCGGTGTGGTTGGTGTAGGCGGGAGCCATGGGCAGATTGCCATATTCCTGCAGATGATAGGTGGCAACGATACCTCCCACGGCAATGGCCGGCGTCAGTGCCAGACAGGCACAGACCACAGCGGGCTTCCACTGCTTTTTCGCTGCGGACAGAACTGCCATCACGGCAAAATAACCCACTGCCGCACCGAGGGTGTTGGTAAACAGATCGTCCACATCGCAGATGCCCCGGGCAAGACCAAGCTGCAAAAGCTCAATTGCCAGAGAAAGAGCAAGCCCGGTGGGAATTGTCAGATACCACTTGCGGAACGACTTCCCCAGCAGTGGCAGCAGCACAGCCAGCGGGACAAACAACGCAATATTGAGCAGCAGGTTACCCCAGGTCTTGGCGGAGAAATGGTTCCATGCCTCCCGCCACGCCCGAAACAGGTGGAGGTTGATCTCCCGAAAGCCAGAGAAACGAAGCAGGGTGGCATAGAGCAGGATCAGACCATAGCCTGCCAGCAGCAGCCAGCAGAGGGTTTTGCCCCACGGGAACTTTTTTTCGCCCTGATATTTGCGCCTGTGGAACAAATAGACCACAGCCAGTACACCCGCCGCTGCAATCCCAGCCAGAAATACCAGTACCAAACTGTTCCGCAGCTGCCGGAACACAAATTCCATGAATTCAGACATAGACCGCCCTCCTTTTTACGGCTATTATACAGCCCCGGGGAGAGAGATTCAAATTAAGTCTTTATTAAGAATGAACACCCTGACACGCCGTAGGGGCGACCATTGGTCGCCCGAAGGGTAGTCCGGTACAGAAGATAACCGCCCCTACGATCAGGTATGATGGTGCATACTGCAGCGGCCAAGGGTCTGACCACCCTACAGAATTAAAATCCGTCGGCGAAGCCGACACATTCATTGTCAACGAAAACCCGGCGTCCTGCGGGACGCCGGGTCGTGCATTATTTAATCTGGGTGCCGCAGGGGATCATGTCATCTACGAAAATGACCTTGCAGCCGCAGGCGTTGTTGGTACCCGCCAGCAGCATACCCTGGGAGGTGACACCGGTGATGCGGTGGGGCTTCAGGTTGGCCACCACGATGATCTTCTTGCCCACCAGCTCTTCGCACTTGTAATCGTGCTTGATGGAGGACACGATGACCCGCTCGCCGATGCCGTCATCCAGCGTCAGCTTCAGGCAGTTGGCGCTCTTGCGGATCTCCGCAGCCTTGACGATCTTGCACACGCGCAGATCCAGACCGCCGAAGTAGTCGATATCGATCTCGGGCTTGATGGGCTCCACGGGATCGGGCTCGCCGTAGACCACCTCTTCCACCACTTCTTCCACCACTTCGGGCTTCTTGGCCTCTTCCTCGGTCATGGGGGTAGAGAAGTCCAGCAGCTTCAGATAGCGCTCGGTCTCGATGGCATACAGGAACAGATACAGGCGGGGGCCGCGCTCCTTGTCGATCAGCAGCTTGTAGACGGTCTTGAAGAACTGGCCCTGTGCGGCCTTCAGCTCCTTGGAGCCTTGCTCCAGACCACGGGTTTTGGCAGGAATGGCATAGATGGCGGTGTTCAGCTCCTCCAGCGTGTAGCCGCCCTTGGACAGGTAGGCATGGAGATCGGCGATCTCCTGCTTTTCCAGATCGGACAGCTCGTTGTAGACGTCCCAGTTCCGTCCGGCACGCAGGCGGTTGACCTGATCGGGGGCGCACTGCTCCAGCCAGAACTTGGCCCGCTCCAGACGGTCGGCGAAGTCGGCCTCCTTGAAGGGGGTGCCGATCTTCTCAAAGACGGTCTCCAGCATGGGCACATTGAAGTCCACCACGGAGCCCATCTGCACCAGCAGGCTCATGGGCACGGTGTTGATCTGGCGGTCACCCACGGTGGTATTGTACATGATGGCCTGGGTCAGCTCGTCGGCCTTGCCCTCGCGGCAGCTTTCCAGCATCTTGTCGAACTCGAAATACTGCTTCAGAATACCGTCATCGAAGCAGAAGTCAAAAGCCCGGGTAGGCTCGGTCTTGGAGTACAGCCAAAGAATGACTTCCGGCTGATACAGCTTCAGCAGGGTCTCGGGGGTCAGGTTCAGGCCGGTGGAGCCGGACATCTTGCCGGTGGAACCGCGGATGCCGATGAACTCATAGCCCTGGAACATGGGAGGCTCGAAGCCAAAGACCTTTTTGGAGATGACCTTGGCATTGTTGTAGGAGCCGGTGGGGGCGGCGTGATCCTTGCCGCCGGGTTCAAAGTCCACGCCCTCGTAGCGCCAGCGCATGGGCCAGTCCACCTTCCAGCCCAGCTTGCAGTCGGTGTCGGTCTTGAAATCAAAATGACCGTGATGACCGCAGCGGGTGCAGGTGTATTCAGCCTCGGTGCCGTCGGCAGACAGGCTGTCGATGGTGGTGAAGTCGGTGTGGCACTGGGCGCAGAAGATGCTGACGGGGTAGTATTTGGCCCTTTCCTCATCGTGCTGCCGCTTCTGCTCTTCCTCAGAAAGGCTCTTGTCCTTGGTCTTGAAGGAGTCGAGGATCTCGAAGATCTCTTCCCGCTTCCGGATGGCCTCCAGAATGTCATCGCGGTATTTGCCGCTGCGGTACATGGCGGCCTGATAACGGCAGTCCAGATCGATGCCGAAGCCTTCCATGGACTTCAGGAACTCTTCCTCGAAGTGCTGGGCGTAGTTTTCGTGGCAGCCCCAGGGATCGGGGATATCCACATAGGGGGAGCCGATGTATTTGTCGTAATCGTCGCCGACAACGGCCTTGACGTTGACGGGGATCTTGCGGCAGCGGTCATATTCGTCCCAGCTGAACAGCAGGCGGGCCTTTTTGCCCATTTTCTGCAGGGCTCTGACCACAAAATAGCTGGTGGCCACATCACGGAAGTTGCCGATGTGAACGGAACCGGAAGGGCTGATGCCTGCGGCGCAGACGTACTCTTCCTTGTCGGGTCTCTTCGCTACGATCTCCGCAGCAATTTTTTCCGACCAATGCATAGTCAATCACCTCAAAAATGTAACAAAGTACATGATTTTTCAGCTTATTATTTTACAACACAACCGTCAATTCGTCAACTATAAATAGAAGCACGCAAGAAACTAAAACATAAAATATGTATAAAATTTCGCCGCAGCGATCAGCTCCCGCATCGTATTTTCTCCATTTCCAACTCAAAGGGAATCGTCAATTTCTTCGGAAGCTCACTCATGGAGAATTTCAGAATTTGACGAATTGCAATTTTCGCAAACACGTTCGTTTTGCTCATATCGCCGTCTGTTTTTCACGGTCAACGGCAGAGTACACGATGAAAACCGCTTGAAAAAAGTCATCTATGACCGCATCAAGTATTATGTGACCAGCGGTGTTGCGAAGAAAGTCACCAATCTTTTGGCTTAACAGTGATACGGAACTAATTTACTTATCAACTGTTAGCTGACGGTTTCTGGGTGCATACGAACAAAGCCCGTCTGACTTCATTGGGGAATCAGACGGGCTTTTTACTTTATATCACGACCTATGTGTGAGAAATACTTCTAATGGTTTCACAGAGTCGAATTAAAAAGGCATATAATCTTTCTGATATCCCGAACGAAAGAAATAAGCATCCATCGTTAATATGCTATGTCTGGAGCATAAGTATATACGAGCTGTTTCAACAAACTGCTTTCATCTTCGCCTAAGTACATTGCAACGAGATTTCCATCAATCCGACCAGAGAGCACATTGATACCATTCAATGACGTTGCCAAATAATCATCTCCGAGCCGAAATTCAATCGTTGATATACATTCGAGGGGCGTCTCAAGCGTTTCTTTCTCATGATTATAAAACAGAGTGATAATCACGTCTGAATCTTCACTCGATAAAGTGTATTCGAGACATCCGTCCTTTGCGATACTTTCTACACTCAAGGCTCCATACACATACAATGTAGCAAACTCTTTTCTTTCCTTTTCGACATTCTGCCCCTGGTTAGTATCTAAATCACCATCGATTTCCGGTGAATCATTCTTCGTTTGTGTCCCATCGCAGTCGTGATCATCAGCGTTCTCGACCAATGCGGTGTCAGATGTGGGAGCACCAGAGCTAATGTCGGAACATCCTACTAACACCATAGACATATTCGTGATTAGAATCAAAAACAGAAATAGTTTCAGGAACTTATGTACACGCTTTTGCCAATGCACTACGACCAAGCCTCCCCAGTATAGGAAGTGTCTCCATAGAACTTAATCGGGGTTGTTCCAGAACCGGGGACAAGGGCAGCGGCATCAACGGCGGCTTGGCGAACAGTGTTAGTTCCATTAATTAACGGCCAGAACTCTTCAGCAAAAAGATAGCCATTATCCCACCGTATATTACCGTTCCATCCCAAATAGGCTCTATTGACATACCCATTAATATTGAATGCATCAGCCCAGCCAGTATCGACAGCTGTCTGACATGCATCCAAGAATACAAAGTGCCAGTTGCCATCTACATCAGTTGTTCTGATCCACCCGTTCCGCTTGAAACCCAGTATGGTTGTATTTCCGTGCCCAGAAAAATAAAATGCGTATTCGTCACCCAATGCTGATAAATAATCCTGAACGTCGGTTATCATGGCGCTTGTGGTATAAGAAGACGATGTGGCCGAGTACCCAAGTCTCCTCATTGCACTGGCTGCCCATGTCATTTTATCGATTCGCCAGGAGTTAAACCGAGCAATTTCTGTTGCAGTATAATCATCTAAATCAGAGTTGTAATTATACGCTGAGGAATTTGCAGATTCTTGAATTGCTACAGCAAAACCTGTTTCAGACATAACTATATCCCGACCAACATACTCACCACTCAAGGCATCAACATAGAGGATGGCATTCTCGCCCGATGAACTCACCGCATAAACCAAATAACAGATATCATCATCATACTGATGAATGTTTGTATTATACACTCTGTCGCTAATATAGGTTAGATTTGCAGAATCATATATAACATCCCTGGAGGAATATGCATTGGCAATGGCCAAGGCCTTATCATAGCTTATTTCTGGAGCGACAGCGTTCGGAGCACTATCAAATTTCACTGCCACGGTAACCTTTAACGAGTTCTTATTTAGAACAACGTTAATAGATTCCAACGGATTAGTTATACCGCTACCATACGATTTTTCAAAAGTGAAAAACACATAATCGTCATCAAAATCGTATGTCTCAGCGAGTGTGTACTGTTCGTCGATATCGAACAGATGATACAGCGTCGGCATCAGAGCAAGGCAACAATTTTCCATTTCTTTAATTGACAACTTGCTTATCTTTTCTGTAGAGGACACTTCATTTGTTGCGGAATCTCCAAATACAGCAGATATCCTATATATATCGCCGTCCTCAGAAACAGATATTTCTGTTCGATCCTCGCTTATAAACTTTGTGTGGTTTTCTCCAGTTGCCTTATCAAGCGTTTTATCCACCGCCGAAATATTTATATTACAATCAAAAATACTTTGAATCAATGCAAGCTCACTCTTACCATCTCCTGTAGGTGATTCACGACTCATCACACTTTCAAAAAAACATGCTGCCTCCTCAGCGTAAAGAGTCTCAATAATCTCCTCTCTCTGGTAGATCTCATAACTGTCATCAGCAACCGTTTCCTTTACCGAGTTTTGATCGGCAGATACGTATGCGCTACTGTCAACTTCACTTTCTACCCGACCTGCAAACGCGGCGGGAGACATACAACTTACAATGACACAAAGTACCAAAAGCAAACACAGCTTCTTCACAGGCTTATACATAAAAGATTCCCCTTTCTGCGTTAAAATGAAGTGTTAGTTGTTCAAAAATATAGAGAAGAACATATCCCAAAATACAAAAGCGCATAAGCCTACACTGATAGCAGTAAAGCTTATGCGCCAACGAGAATGATTTTGATTCGTCCTCTCCATAACTGGGGAGTACACCAAAATCGTGTCCGCCACAAACCATACTGCTCGCGTTTGAACCACTTCATGATGTTACCTCCAATCATATTAAGTATCCGATAGCAGAAACTTTCCTTGTAATCATTATACCATATATTAAACAACTTGTCAATAAACGCAAGAAACTAAAACATTGTAGGTGTTACAATGATGTGTGACAAATAGAAAAAAGAATAGTGAATAGGGCTGGCCTGTGTTAAGGTTGAGTTGCTCAGACAAAACCGAAAGGCAGGTGCCATCCTATTCACTATGAGTAAGATAACACAAGACATGC
>JAZSCX010000126.1:0-14982 GCA_045530865.1 Candidatus Avilachnospira sp. | reverse complement strand
CTTCCTTCTCAAACCAGACGTTGGAGCCGTGCTCGTCGAACAGCTTGGAGATCTTTTCAATGGAATCGGGGTTGGACACGGGCTTGCCGCAGTCCTTGCAGTAGAACACGGGGATGGGCAGACCCCAGCGGCGCTGACGGGAGATACACCAGTCGGCACGCTCGCGGATCATGCTGATCATGCGGTCCTCGCCCCATGCGGGGAACCACCGCACGTTTTCGATGGCTTCCACAGCCTGATCCTTGAAGGATTCCACAGAGCAGAACCACTGGGGCGTGGCGCGGAAGATGATGGGCTTCTTGCAGCGGTCATGGTGGGGATAGGAGTGGACGATGTCCTCGGAGGCGAAGAGCATACCCAACTCCTTCATGTCCTCCAGAATGACGGGGTTGGATTTTTCGGTGGGCAGACCGGCGTACTTGCCGGCGTAATCGGTGTGACGGCCGTAGTCATCCACGGGCACCACCAGCTCCATGCCGTAGCGCATACAGGTCTGATAGTCATCTGCACCGAAGCCGGGAGCGGTATGGACGCAGCCCGTACCGGAATCCATGGTGACGTACTCGGCCCAGACCAGACGGGAAGTCTTATCCAGGAAGGGATGCTGTGCCAGCATATTCTCAAAGAAAGCGCCGGGATAGGTGGCCAGAACCTCATAGTTCTCAAAGCCGCCGATCTTCATGACCTTTTCCATCAGGGCTTCGGCCAGGATGTAGGTCTCACCGTTTTCGGCCTTCACCAGCACATAGCTGTCTCTGGGGTGCAGGCAGATGGCCATGTTGCCGGGCAGGGTCCAGATGGTGGTGGTCCAGATGACAAAGAAGGTCTTGCTCAGGTCGAAGCCTGCCAGCTTGCCCAGATCGTCCTTCATGGGGAACTTGACATAGACGGAGGTACAGGGATCGTCCTTGTACTCGATGTCGGCTTCCGCTACGGCAGTGGCGCAGAAGGGGCACCAGGTAACGGGCTTCAGACCCTTGTAGATAAAGCCCTTGTCGAACATGCGGCCAAAGACCTTGACCTCCTGTGCTTCAAAGTGCTTGTCCATGGTGCGATAGGGATGCTCCCAGTCGCCCACAACGCCCAGACGCTTGAAGCCTGCCATCTGCTTCTGGATGAAGTCCTCAGCGAAGTCTTCGCAAGCCTTGCGGAACTCGGGCACAGACAGATCCTTATTCAGCTTCTTCTTGGAATTCTCAATGGCGCGCTCAATGGGCAGGCCGTGGTTGTCCCAGCCGGGCACATAGGGGGTATAGTAGCCGCGCATGGCGTAGGAACGGGTGATGAAGTCCTTCAGAGTCTTGTTCAGGGCATGACCCATGTGGATGAAGCCGTTGGAGAAGGGAGGGCCGTCATGCAGGGCAAAACGGGGCTTGCCTTCGTTCTTTTTCAGAAGCTCGTTGTACAGATCCAGCTTCTGCCAGTTTTCCAGCATGCCGGGCTCCCGGTTGGGCAGACCGGCCCGCATGGGAAAGCCGGACTTGGGCATGTTCAGTGTCTGTTTGTATTCCATAATGACCTCCAATTTCAATAACATCTACTTTATAGGCCCCCTTGTGTAAAGGGGGCTCCGCGAAGCGGTGGGGGATTGTCAACTCCTCCGGCACGCTTTGCGCGCCACTAGCGCCCCCCTTTTGTCGCCTGCGGCGACATTTCCCCCGCCGGGGGAATCACCCCTTGCACAGGGGAGGCTTAGGTTCTGTGCAATCAAAAACGCCTTTGTCTCCCAAAAAAGAGACAAAGGCGAAAACCTCTGCGGTACCACTCTTCTTGCCTTGCGGCCACTCAAGCTGCTCTGTAACGGGAGCGCCCGTCCGGCTTACTGCCACTTCAGCCGAAGGCTCAGAGGTGATATTCGTCCGGTTTCGCCGCCTGTTCTCACCAGCCACAGGCTCTCTTTGGGTCTCCGCCGGAGTACTCGTCCTCTTCATTGCCATAGTACTCGATATTACTGTTAGAATACTCAAAATTCACCGGTTTGTCAATAGAAAATGTGCGGACTAGAATATAACGCATCGTATCCGGTTGTAGGAGCGGTTATGAACCGCCCGCGTGCAGGCACTCTGTTTCCGCATCGAACTGCCCTTCAGGCGACCAATGGTCGCCCCTACTATGATCACCAGCAAATTTCCCGTTCGCCGTGCTCACGCAGGAAAGCATTGATCTTGCTGAAGGGCTTACTGCCGAAAAAGCCGCGGTAGGACGACAGCGGGCTGGGATGGGGAGACTGCAGCACCAGCCGGGGATAGGGCGAATGGGTAGCCACGGCCGCCTTTTTCTGCGCCTGCGCCCCCCAGAGCACAAAGGCTATGGGCTGGGGCAGCTCTGCAATGGCGGCCACCACCTGATTGGTGAACCGCTGCCAGCCAAAATCCTTATGGCTGTTGGCTTTCCCCTGCTCCACCGTCAGTACGGTGTTCAGCAGAAAGACTCCCTGCTGCGCCCAATGGGTCAGATCACCGCTGTCAGAGGGCGGAATGCCAAGATCGGCCTCCCGCTCCTTATAGATATTCACCAGAGAGGGCGGCAGCTTCACTCCCGGCTGCACAGAAAAGGCCAGTCCATGAGCCTGTCCCGGCTCGTGATAAGGATCCTGCCCCAGAATGACCACCCGCACCGCTTCCGGCTGCGTCAGGGAAAAGGCTTCAAAAATCCGTTCCCGGGGCGGGAACACCGTGGTAGTTTCGTATGCAGCTTCCGTTTTGGACACAAGCGCCGTAAATTCCGGCTCTGCCAGAACATCCTGCAGCACCTTCTGCCAGCTGCCAAGGGTAGATCGATTCATAGAAAAGCTCCTTTCAAAAATTCCCTCTTGCATCCTCGGTCGAAGCGGGTTATACTGAGGAAAAGCAGCAGGAGGGATCACATGGAGAAATTACGAAAAGCATGGATGCCGTGGACCGCTGCAGCGCTGTTTCCGTCTGAAGAAGCCTTCGGAAAGTGGCTGCAGCAACGGCTCCGGCGCTTTGGCGATCTCCGGATGGTTCTGCTGATTTTAGCAACTGCCCTGCTGCTTGGAGGCTATGTGCTGGACCGCCGTCCTGTGATGCTGCTGTGCATAGTGCCGCTGCTGCTGATGCTGCCCCTGAGCCTTGCCATCAGCAAAACAGAACAGGCCCTCACCCAAGAGAACCAAACGCAATCATAAGGAGATGAAATGAACATGAAGTACGTCTGTGACCTCTGTGGTTGGGAATACGATGAGGAAGAAGGCCTGCCCGAAATGGGTATCGAGCCCGGAACCAAGTGGGAAGATGTTCCCGAAGATTTCGAGTGCCCTTTGTGCTCTGTGGGCAAGGATCAGTTCTCCGAAGTCGGTTGACCATAAAGAGTTTTGCCGCGCTGACAGTTGTCAGCGCGGTATTTTTTCATCGTCTCTGGTTGCCGGCAGTGAGCTGCAGATTGATGTTCCGCAGGGCAGCTGTGGGCATTTTCTGCACCATCCGGTCATAGGTCCACAGGCCGTTGACCTCATCCTCCACATCGGACAGCTGCGTATAGACCGCGGCGGAAAGTCCCTTTTCCACGGCGGGCAGGATCTGCTCCAGCATCAGCGCCTCATAGGCCTTCAGCAGTGCGTCGGGATCCGACAGCTTCCGATAGCCGAAGTTTTTCTCATTCCAGCTGTGTCTGGGGATCATCAGGTTGTAGCCGCCGTATTCCGACAGCACCACCGCCCTTCCCTTTCGGTCGGGCTTGAAGTGATAGGCCGTGAAATAGACATGGAGGCTCTGCAGCTGTCCGATTCCCTGATCGTGCCAGCCGCTGGCATGGTCGATGAGCCGGTCGGGATCCAATTTTTGAATCAGCTCCACAGCCTTTTTAGCATCGAACTGCCCCCAGCCCTCGTTAAACGGCACCCACATGACGATGGAGGGCACATTCCGCAGCTGCCTGACCATTTCCTTCAGCTCCCGGTAATAGAGCTTCCGGCCCTTTTCGTCCTCGCGGCCAAAGGCGGCATAGTGGTTGTCCTTCCGGTGCACCTTCGTCACCAGCGGTGCAGAGATGGTCATAAATTTGTATTCCGCCGCGCCGCCGTTCATCATATCCTGCCAGACCAGCATTCCCAGCCGGTCACAGTGGTAGTACCATCGCATGGGCTCCACCTTGATATGCTTGCGGAGCATGTTGAAGCCCATATCCTTCATGGACTGGATATCGAGAATCAACGCCTCGTCGCTGGGGGCGGTGTACAGGCCATCCGGCCAGTAGCCCTGATCCAGCACGCCGTGCATAAAATAAGGTCTGCCATTGAGGTGGATCCGGGGCACGCCGTTTTCGTCCTTGCAGACTTCCACCTTTCGCATAGCGAAGTAGCTTTCCGCCTGATCGACCCCCATCACCGCCGTGAAAGGATAGAGCACCGGTGTTTCGGGACTCCAGGGCTGGAACATGGGCACCGGCACGGAAATGGGCGCATTGGCGCAGCCTGCATAGATTTCGCCGCCAAATTCCACACGGCAGGCTTCATCCGCTCCGGCGCAGATTGTGATCTCCACCCGGCTTTCGTCAAATTTCGGCACAATTCGCAGATCGGTGATATAGGCCGCCGGAACGGTTTCGCTCCAGACGGTCTGCCAGATGCCGCTCTGGGGCGTGTACCAGATGCCGCCGCGCTTCGTTTTCTGCTTGCCGCGGGACAGAGGGCTCTGATCCGAATCGTCCCGCACCCGCACGATCAGCTCATCCTCACCGGTGCACTCCTCCGTAATATCCAGAGAAAAGGCCGTGTAGCCGCCGGTATGCCCACCCACGGGGATGCCGTTGAGGAACACCGCCGCGATCTGATCCACGGCGCCGAAATGCAGCAGCACCCGCTGACCTGCTTCTGCCCGCACCCGAATATTGCGCCGGTACCAGAGATACTGCCCCGGCTGCAGGGTGCGGTTCACACCGGAGAGCGGCGCCTCCGGTGAAAAGGGCACAACGATCTTTCCCTCCCAGGCATCGGGGATGGAATCGGATTCTGTGATGGCATAATCCCACTCTCCGTTGAGAATGGTGAAATTGTCCCGGCGCAGCTGCGGCCTCGGATATTCCGGCAGCACCTGACTGCTGTCCAGCTGCTCGCCCCAAAGTGTAAGCATGGCCTGACCCTCCATGTTTTTTCTTTGATTCTATGCGCTGACCGCCGGAAAAGCAAGAAAAATTTCCGTATCAGAGATTACAAATGATGACAAATTTTTCATCAAACTGTTATGATTTGTTCATTTATTTTCAGGGAAATTGTGGTATACTGTGCTCATCATCTATATGAGCGGAGGAATGGCTATGGAATACGGTTCCAACGAGTATCAATATCAACCCCAAAAACCCAAAAAGAAGAAAAGCGGCAAACGCATTGCGATCATCGCTGTTGCCGTGATCTGCGTGATCGCGCTGGGCATCACTGCCCTCAGCTCCTTCTACACCATCGGCGAGCAGGAAAACGCCGTGGTCACCACCTTCGGCGTGCCCCAGACCGTCACCTCCCCCGGCCTGCATTTCAAGATCCCCTATGCCCAGCAGGTGCGGAAGGTGGATATGACGATCAAGGGCTTTGCCATCGGCTATGACCTGTACTCCAATGAGTCCAAACAGGAAGAGAGTCTGATGATCACCAGCGACTATAACTTCGTCAATGTGGACTTCTTCCTGGAATACCGGGTCACCGATCCGGTCAAGTATCTCTACAACAGCGCAAACGCCGTTTCCATCCTGAAAACACTGGCCCAGAGCTACATCCGCGATACCATCGGCCTGTACCCGGTGGACGATGTGATCACCAGCGGCAAGAGCCAGATTCAGGCGGAGATCAAGGACAAGATCACCACCCGCATGGAGCAGGAGGATCTGGGCGTCCAGCTGGTGAACCTGACCATTCAGGACGCCGAGCCGCCTACGGCAGAGGTGCTGGCCGCCTTCAAGGAAGTGGAAAACGCCAAGCAGGGCAAGGATACAGCCCTGAACAATGCCAACAAGTACCGCAGCGAGCAGATCCCCGCCGCACAGGCCGAGGCTGACCAGATCTACCGGCAGGCCGAAGCCGCCAAGGAGAGCCGCATCAATGAAGCCAACGGTCAGGTGGCCCGCTTCAACGCCATGTATGAGGAATACCGCAAGTTCCCCAACATCACCATGCAGCGCATGTACTATGAAGCCATGGAAGCCCTGCTGCCCGGCATGCAGGTGATCCTCACCGACGAAACCGGCAATCAGCTGAATATGTTCCAGTTTGATGCCGGCAAAACTGCACAGGAGGTGACGGCAGAATGAAAAAAGCGATCAAGGTTCTTGTGATTATTCTGGCCGTTGTCATTGTCATCGGCCTGTCCAACAGCTTTGTGGTGACCCACCAGAACGAATACACCATCATCCGTCAGTTCGGCAAAGTGGTGGACATCCGCGACACCGCCGGTATCAGCTTCAAGCTCCCCATCGTGCAGGACACCCAGACCCTGCCCAAGACAGTGCTGCTGTACGATCTGCCCGTCTCCGACGTCATCACCAAGGACAAAAAGACCATGGTGGCGGACTCCTTCGTGCTGTGGCGCATCGACGATCCCCAGAAATTTATCCAGACCCTGAACAGCAGCGTGCCCAACGCGGAAAGCCGCCTCAGTACCCTGGTGTACAACTCCATGAAGAACACCATCTCCGGCATGAACCAGACAGAGGTCATCTCCGGCCGTGACGGCGAGCTGGCAGCTGCCATCATTGCCGGCGTGGGCAACGGCCTGGATCAGTACGGCATTGAGCTGATCGCCATTGAGACCAAGCGGCTGGATCTGCCCGATGACAACAAGGCAGCCGTCTACCAGCGCATGATCTCCGAGCGCAACAACATCGCCGCCCAGTTCACCGCCGAGGGTGAAGCAGAGGCCCAGATGATCCGCTCCGAAACCGACAAGGAAGTGCAGATCATGCTCTCTGAAGCCAGGGCACAGGCAGAGATTCTGGAGGCTGAGGGCGAAGCGGAATACATGCGGATCCTGTCCGACGCCTATTCCGATCCCGACAAGGCGGAGTTCTACAACTTTGTCCGCTCTCTGGACGCCGCCAAGGCCAGTCTGACCGGCAAGGATAACATCCTGATTCTGGGGCCCGACTCCCCGCTGGCACAGATCTTCTACACCGACGGCACAAAACCGGCAGAACCCACCGAATAAGCTGCAAAAAATTCAGAAATCCGGCAGGTTTTTCCTTGACAAACCTGCCGGATTTGACTATAATAGTTGAGCCTGCGTGTGTCAGGCAGATACAATCCTTGCCACCGGCGTGACCGGTGGCCATACGTCCAAAAGGAGGTGCAACGAAATGGCAAAGATTTCCGGCAAGTATGAGGTTCTCTATATCATCGATCCCGCTCAGGGTGAAGAGGGTATTGCGGCTCTCGTGGAAAAATTCAAAGCTCTCGTTGAAGCAAATGGTACTCTGACCAGCATCGACGAGTGGGGCAAGCGCCGTATGGCATACCCCATCAACGACCTGATGGAGGGCTACTACGTCCTGATGACCATGGACGCCAAGCCTGAGTTCCCCGCAGAACTGGACCGCGTGTTCAAGATCACGGAAGGCATCCTGCGTTCTCTGATCACTGATGTGGAACTGTAAGGAGGCGAACGCACATGCTGAACCATATCGTTCTCATGGGCCGTCTCACCCGTGATCCGGAGCTTCGGCGTACCGGTACCGGGATCCCCGTGGCAACCTTTACGCTGGCTGTTGACCGCGATTTCAGCAACAACAGAGAAACCGGCGAAAAGGAAACGGATTTCATCGACATCGTCGTTTGGAGAAATACAGCAGAGTTCGTCTCCAAGTACTTCACCAAGGGCCGCATGGCCGTGATTTCCGGCCGACTGCAGATCCGTAACTGGAATGACAAGGACGGCAACAAGCGCCGCTCCGCTGAGGTTGTGGCCGATAACGTCTACTTCGGCGACAGCAAGCGCGATGGTTCCCCCGCCGGCTTTGATCAGAGCTACGGTCAGCCCGCCTATTCCCAGCCCGCTTACAATCAGCAGCCCGCCTACGGCGGTCAGGCTTATGTCTACGGTCAGCCCGTCCCCCCCGCACCGGCTCCCGCTTCTGATTTCGCCATGCTGGAGGATGACGACTCCGAGCTCCCGTTCTGAGATCTGTACACAACACTGAATTTTTTCACGATACTTCAAGATAGGAGGAAACCTCAATGGCTAACGATAGAATGCGTCCTCGTAAGCGCAAGAAGGTATGCAGCTTCTGCGTGGATAAGGTCGAGCACATCGACTACAAGGATACCGCTAAGCTCCGCCGTTACCTGTCCGAGCGCGGCAAGATCCTGCCCCGCCGTACCACCGGTACCTGCGCTGCTCATCAGCGTCAGCTGACTGTTGCCATCAAGCGCGCACGGCACATCGCCCTGCTGCCCTACGTGGCCGACTAATTGCACAAGAAAAGCTCCGGAGAAATCCGGAGCTTTTTTCTTTCAAATCGGCTTGTGAAGCAGAAAAATCATATTGTCGGGAGGTGCAGTGCTTTCACCTCCAGCGGCTTGCCAGCCTGCCAGAAACGCCTCCCGCATTAGGGCAAATACGGCAGCCTCCGCTTCATCGCAGGTTTTGCTTTCCAGAAATTCGCCAAATGCGATCTCAAACGCGTCACTCTGCATAAAATCACCTCCTACACACCCAGTATAGACGATTATTTACTTAAAGTAAATAATCTTTTAATTATAGCAAATTATATTTCTCTCTTGAAATTGGTAGCATATCCATAAAGAGAGGATGTGTCTCCATGCAGAGTGAATTTCCCCAGCGGTACATTACAATGGGTCTGAAAATCGCCTACTACCGGAAGAAAGCAGGCTACACACAGGAAGCATTTGCAGAAGCAATCGGAAAATCCGTTAACTTTTTGGCACAGGTAGAAGGAACATCCACTGTTCGCGGTGTCAGTTTGGAAACGTTGTTTAAAATTGCGGAGGTTCTGCAGATTTCCCCTGCCAAACTGCTGGAAGATGATTAGAAAAAGCTAATTGTGCAAAAAGCTCTGGACATCCGTCCGGAGCTTTTTGCGTAAAATAGCTGCCTGCACTGTGAACGGAGAAGTGCTTTATGTTGATTGGCACACACCCACCTGTACTGCACTGCTGGCATCTATTCTGATCGGATTTGTATGGGACGTAGGAGGAGGGGTACATAGGGGAGGGCGGCTTTGTAAAAAGCCCTCCCCTATGTGGCGTTTCTTTGCCTTCTTTCTTTGGCCACACAAAGAAAGAAGGCCGCCGGAGGCATACAGCACCGCTTTGCGGAAGATGCCTGTCTGCACACAGCGGTCAAGGGTACTCCAGAGTGGCTTCTCCGGCCTCTCTACGATTATGGTCAGAATACGCACTGCATACATAGAAATTTGGAATTTACAAATAATTCATTTACCTCCTATTGACTTTGCGGGTCAGGTGTATTAGAATACGTTTAGCACTCAAAGAGAAAGAGTGCTAACAAGGAAGGTGATCCCCCCATGGAGCTGACGGAACGAAAAAAGAAGATCCTCCGCGCCATCGTGGACAATTATATCCAGACCGCCGAGCCAGTTGGTTCCAAGGTGCTCTCTGCCATGCCCGGCATGGACTGCTCCTCCGCCACCATCCGCAATGAGATGGCGGATCTGACCCAGATGGGTCTGCTGGAACAGCCCCATACCTCCGCAGGCCGCATCCCCTCCCCTGCCGGCTACCGGCTGTATGTGGATGAGCTGATGCAGGACTACCGCCTGTCGGTGGACGAGACCCAGAGCCTCAATCAGGCCATGGAGCTGAAGCTGCAGGAGGTGGACAAAGTCATCTCGCAGGTGAGCAAAATGGTCTCCAAGATGACCAACCTGCCCGCCGTTGCCATGACGGCCGCCGCCAGCGCCCCCACGGTGCAGCGGTTTGACATCCTGCAGGCCAGCGCCGGAAGCTTCATTCTGGTGGTCATGACCAGCAATGAGATCATTAAAAACAAGCTCATCAAGCTGCCGCTGGACTGCGACGAGCAAGATCTGAAGCTGCTGGCCGCCGTTCTCAACGCCAGTCTGACCGATCTGCCTGCCGACCGGTTCACACCGGAGGTGCTGCAGAAGGTCACCCGCAGTGCAGGCGCCGCCGCCTCTCTGGTGCCGGTGATCGTGGATTTCACCACCCATGTGCTCAGTGAGCAGCAGAAAAGTCAGGTCTATGTGTCCGGTCAGATGAAGCTGCTGGGCCAGCCGGAGTACCGGGACATTGACAAGGCGCAGGAAGTCCTATCCACCATCGATGACGGTGCCCTGTCCAACCTGCCTGCCACACTGGCGGATGTGGGCAAGACCCAAATTCTGGTGGGCCCCGAAAACATCGCCAAAGAGCTGAAGGACACCAGCGTGGTCATGACCCGCTTTGATATCGGCGACGGCATGCAGGGTTTGATCGGTGTGGTCGGCCCCACCCGCATGGACTACGCGCAGGTCACCGCCCGCCTGAGCTATTTTGCAGAAAATTTGGGACGGATGTTCTCCAAACCGGAGCTGCCCGCCCCTGACAATAAAGAACCGGGAGACGAATAATCCATGGAAGAAACCAAGCATACACCCGAAACCGAGGTAACAGAAGAAGTTACTCCGGAAACGGAAGAAACCCCCGCCGAGGAAGTACAGCTCGATCCCACCGAGGAGCTGAAGTCCAAGCTGGCAGCCGAGCACGACAACTACCTGCGTCTGGCAGCTGAGTATGACAACTTCCGCAAGCGCACCCAGAAAGAACGGGAAGCCCTCTACACCGACATCAAAGCCGAGACTGTGGGTAAGTTCCTGCCGGTGTTTGACAACCTGCAGCGAGCACTGGCACAGGAAACCGCCGATGAAGCCTACAAAAAGGGCGTGGAAATGACCATGACCGGTCTGATGACCATCATGGAAAGCCTTGGCGTAACGTCCTTCGGCGAAGTGGGCGAAGCCTTCGACCCTGTCTATCACAACGCCGTTATGCACAAGGATGATGAAAATTTCGGCGAAAGCGTCATCTGCGAAGTGTTCCAGACCGGCTTCAAGGTCGGCGAAAAAGTCATCCGCCACGCCATGGTGGTAGTTGCAAATTAAAATCCGTAGGGGCGACCATTGGTCGCCCGCCAATCAAGTAAAACATTCTCTTATTTATGGAGGTATTTATTATGAGCAAGATTATCGGTATTGACCTTGGTACTACCAACAGCTGCGTTTCTGTGATGGAAGGCGGCGAGCCCGTTGTCATCGCCAACGCGGAAGGCAACCGCACCACTCCCTCTGTGGTGGCATTCTCCAAGACTGGCGAGCGTATGGTCGGTCAGGTGGCAAAGCGTCAGGCTGTCACCAACCACGAGCGCACCATCTCTTCCATCAAGCGTGAGATGGGCACCAACTACAAAGTCACCATCGACAGCAAGCAGTACACCCCTCAGGAGATCAGCGCCATGATCCTGCAGAAGCTGAAGGCTGATGCAGAGGCCTATCTGGGCGGCACCGTCACCGAGGCTGTCATCACCGTTCCCGCTTACTTCACCGACGCTCAGCGTCAGGCCACCAAGGATGCCGGCAAGATCGCCGGTCTGGAAGTCAAGCGTATCATCAACGAGCCCACCGCTGCTGCTCTGGCCTACGGTCTGGACAAGGAAAATGAGCAGAAGATCATGGTCTATGACCTGGGCGGCGGCACCTTCGACGTCTCCATTCTGGAGATCGGCGACGGCGTCATCGAAGTTCTGGCTACCGCCGGCAACAACCGTCTGGGCGGCGACGACTTCGACGAGTGCGTCATGAAGTATCTGGTTGCCGAGTTCAAGAAGGCCGAAGGCATCGACCTGTCTGCCGACAAGGTTGCCATGCAGCGCCTGAAGGAAGCCGCTGAGAAGGCCAAGATCGAGCTGTCCGGCGTCACCTCTTCCAACATCAACCTGCCCTATATCACCGCTGATGCCACCGGTCCCAAGCATCTGGACGTCACCCTGACCCGTGCCAAGTTCAACGAACTGACTGCCCATCTGGTGGACGCCACCATGGGCCCCGTGAAGCAGGCCATGTCCGATGCCGGCCTGTCCGCAGGCGAAATCGATAAGGTTCTGCTGGTGGGCGGCTCCAGCCGTATCCCCGCTGTGCAGGAAGCCGTCAAGAAGATGACCGGCAAGGAAGGCTTCAAGGGCATCAACCCCGACGAGTGTGTGGCCATGGGCGCTGCCATTCAGGGCGGTGTTCTGGGCGGCGACGTCAAGGGCATCCTGCTGCTGGACGTCACTCCCCTGTCTCTGGGCATTGAGACCATGGGCGGCGTGTTCACCCGTCTGATCGACCGCAACACCACCATCCCCACCAAGAAGAGCCAGATCTTCTCCACCGCTGCCGACAACCAGCCCTCTGTGGAAGTTCACGTTCTGCAGGGCGAGCGCGATATGGCTGCCTACAACAAGACCCTGGGCAAGTTCCAGCTGACCGGCATTGCTCCCGCCCCCCGTGGCGTTCCTCAGATCGAAGTCACCTTCGATATCGACGCCAACGGCATCGTGAATGTCACCGCCAAGGATCTGGGCACCGGCACTGAGCAGCACATCACCATCACCTCTTCCACCAACCTGAGCAAGGAAGACATTGAAAAGGCCGTGCAGGAAGCTGAAAAGTATGCAGCCGAGGACAAGGCCCGCAAGGACGAAGTGGACGCCCGCAACATGGCCGACCAGATGGTCTATCAGTCCGAAAAGACCCTGAGCGAGCTGGGCGACAAGGTCACCGAGAGCGACAAGGCTCCCGTTCTGGCCGCCATCGAGAAGGTGAAGGAAACCCTGAAGGGCAATGATGTGGAAGCCATCAAGGCCGCCACCGAGGAGTGCCAGAAGTCCTTCTATGCCATCTCCGAAAAGCTGTATGCCCAGCAGGCCCCCCAGGGTGCCCCCGGTCAGGGCGCTCCCGCCGATGACGGCGTTGTCGACGCCGACTTCGAAGAGGTCAACGACAACTAAGTGCTCTTTTCCCGGGGGTGCAAAGCATCCCCGGGAGATGTATCTAAACGAATTGATAATTGACAGTTGACAATTGACAATTAAGGTGTCGCTTGCGCGACGATCAAATTATTTGACAACCTGCCAATTTTCAAACCGTATTTCAAATCCATCCGCGAAGCGCATACATCCATTGTCAATTGTCAATTTTCCATTGTCAATTGATCCGAAGGATATTATGGCAGATAAACGCGATTATTACGAGGTACTGGGCGTAGAGAAAAACGCCTCCGAGGGCGAACTGAAAAAGGCCTACCGCAAGCTGGCCATGAAGTACCATCCCGACCAGAACCCCGGCGACAAGGAAGCGGAAGAGAAATTCAAAGAGGTCAACGAGGCCTATGAAGTCCTCTCCGATGCCGACAAGCGCTCCCGTTACGACCAGTTCGGCTTCGCCGGTGTGGATCCCAACTACGGCGCCGGTGCAGGTGGCTTCGGCGGCGGCTTCGGCGGTTTTGACGGCTTCGATCTGGGCAGCATCTTCGGCGATTTCTTCGGCGGCGGCACTGCAGGCGGTTCCCAGCGGCGCAATGGCCCCACCAGAGGTCAGAACCTCGGTGTCGAACTGGATATTACATTTGAAGAAGCAGCCTTCGGCTGTGACAAGGAAGTCACCTTCGGCAGAATCGAGCCCTGTAACACCTGCTCCGGCTCCGGCTGCAAGGCCGGCACCCAACCGGAAACCTGCTCTCGCTGCAATGGCCGTGGCACCATCCGCACCACCCAGAATTTTATGGGCATGGCTATGCAGTCCGAAAGTCCCTGTCCCACCTGCGGCGGCAAGGGCAAGCTGATCAAGGATCCCTGCACCGTCTGCAAGGGCAAGGGCAAGGTGCGCCGGAACAAGACCCTGAAGGTCAATGTTCCCGCCGGTATTGACCACGGTCAGTCCTTCCGCCTCCGGGGCGAAGGCAACTGCGGCTCCAACGGCGGTCCCAGCGGCGATGTGCTGGTGACGGTAGAGGTGCGGAAGCACGCCATCTTCGAGCGTGACGGCGCCAATGTGCTGTGCGAAATGCCCATCACCTTCTCGCAGGCCGCACTGGGCGCAGAGATTGAAGTACCCACCCTGGACGGCAAGGTGCGCTATAACGTGCCCGAGGGCACCCAGACCGGCACCACCTTCCGCCTCAAGGGCAAGGGCATCCCCTATGTGGGCTACAAAAACCGCGGCGACCAGTATGTGACCGTGGTGGTGGAGACCCCTACCAAGCTGACCAAGGAGCAGAAGGATCTGCTCCGCAAGCTGGATGAGAGCATGGGCGAGGGCGAAACCCCCAAGCGCAAGAGCTTCTTTGAGAAGCTGAAAGACCAGTTTGATTGATGATGAAGCGGGCTGGTTTCGTGAGAAAACAGCCCGCTTTTGCCGCATGATGGACTTTGTTCGCAGGATCACCCGTGTGCAGGCAGCGGCAATTACCGTGTCATTGCGAGCCTCCGCAGGAGGCGTGGCAATCCGTGTGCAGGCAGTCATTTTCCGTAGGAATCTGCCGTAAGCCTCCGGCGGCCTATTCTTTTTGCTTGCCCAAAAAGAATAGGAAGAAAAACGGCAATTAAGGGGAGGGCTTTTTACAAAGACGCCCTCCCCTTAATAATCCCCTCCTCCGACGTCTGAAACAATTTCTAACAGAAGAAGTGCCAGCAGTGCAGTTCAAAAAAGTGTGTGCCACTCAACTCAAAAGCACTTCTCCGTTCACAGTGCAGGCAATTCTTCCATGGCGATTTGTACGTGATGGATACGCACCGTGTTGACCAGAACGCATCTTTGCAGGCATTTGCTGTGATCGGCAACATATCCATCTTAGGAGGAGGGGTACATAGGGGAGGGCGTCTTTGTAAAAAGCCCTCCCCTATGCGCAGTTTTCTTTCCCCGGTTTCTTTTGGGCGGGCAGATTATCATATGAAGTGCAACACAAAATAAAAAAGACAACTCACGAGAAAACCTGTAAAATGGAAAGTGACCAAACAAACCATA
>JAZSCX010000065.1:0-51401 GCA_045530865.1 Candidatus Avilachnospira sp. | reverse complement strand
AGGTTCTGTTGCAAAATGCGGTTTTTCAAAAATGTCCCTTTCTAAAAGTTAGAAATAGCGGTAGGAGTCACGAACAAATCGTGGTTCCTACCGCTAAAATATTAGGGTGTTTTTCAGAAAAGTCTATTTTGCAACAGGCCCTTTTTTCAGGCCAGAATAATGCAGAGAAGGCCGCTGCTTCCCTCGTTGATAATACGGGAAAGGGTGTTTTGCAGCTTCATGCGGGAATGTTCCGGCATTTTTTTCAGCTTGGTACCAAGGCCCTCGTTGACCAGCTCATAGACGGATTTGCCGAAAATATTGCTGTCCCAGAGCTTTTCCGTATCGCCCTCGTATTCCTGCAGCAGATACTGCAGAAGATCTTCGGACTGCTTTTCATCTCCCACAATGGGACTGATTTCCGTCTCAATATCCGCTCGCATCATATGAATGGAGGGTGCGCTGGCCTTCAGCCGTACACCGTAGTTGCTTCCCTTCCGAACGATCTGCGGGATCTCCAGATGCATTTCGTCCGGAGTCGGCATGACAATGCCATAACCGGTGGCCCGAACTTGCTCCAATGCTGCAGAAACCTTGTCATAGGATTTCTTGATTTCCGATAGTTCTTTCAGCAGCTGCAACAGATCAGCGTCGCTTTCCACAATAAAACCGGACTGGTCAGACAGGATTCCGTAGAACATGGCCTCAGGGCAGTACACCTCGCAAGACACGATTCCAGATCCACACGCAATCTCCGAAACCCTTGCATTTTCAATATTTTTCGACTGAGACAACCCGGAGATTTTCGATTCCGCTTCACTCAATTTTTTTATTCCGGAAACACAATTCAGAATCGATGCATAGATTTCCGATTTGACCGGATGTTCCGGCGACAGTGCATCCATCCAGCGAGGCAGCCGGAACTGTACCTCCGATGCAGGGAACTCCCGCAGCATGCTGCTTAATACGCCTTCCAGCTCCTCTTTTTTCATCTGCAGGCAGTTGTACAGGCAGCAGGTCACGCCGTATTGTGCTTCCAGTCTATCCCGCAGCTGAACGGCTTCCCTGCTCTCCGGTTGTGCTGAATTAACCAGAACAATAAAGGGTTTCCCTGTTTTCTGCATATCCTCGATGGCTTTTTGTTCCGCATCGATATAGTCATCACGGGCAATATCCGTAATGGTGCCATCGGTTGTGACCACAATGCCGATGGAACAATGATCCTCCATGACCTTTTTGGTACCCAGTTCTGCGGCTTCCGTCATTGGAATCTCATCGGGATACCACGGCGTTGTCACCATTCTCGGCTGGCCTTCCTCCGTTGCGCCCACAGCTCCTGGAATCATATATCCTACACTGTCGATCAATCGCACCGATAGATTTGTTTTCCCGTCGGGAGAAATGGTCACCGCCTCCTCCGGAACAAATTTTGGTTCCGAGGTCATGATGGTTTTGCCGGAACCGCTTTGCGGCAGCTCATCCATGGCTCGCTCCTTCTGGTAAATGTTTGTGATATTCGGAATTACAAGCGTTTCCATAAGTCGTTTGATCAAAGTGGATTTGCCCGTCCGGACAGGCCCCACAACGCCAATATAGATGTCTCCGCCTGTCCGTCTGGCAATATCCGCATAAATGCCTGTATCAGCGCCTTTCATCCAATCATCCTCCGTTTCGTCGATACTTGTACATCATCTGTATGCTGTGTGTTCTGCAAATATGTGGTTGTGCGGCCGGCTGTTTTTATGTTATAGGGAGCAAAACCTGCATGTCTTCCGGAATATGATCGGCATTTAGTCCATTGGCGGATTTGATCCGATGCTCTGTGGTTCGGTAGGTTTTCGCCAGATCCCAGATCGGCATATTCTTTTCGATCTTTTTTACGATCAGAGAAGGCGAGGAATTGCTGCTTCCCTCTTCTTCCCCTACTGTGGCGCCCGATAATGTTTTCAGTGTATTCCCTGCGCAGCATGCTGAATGCAGCATAACCGAAGCATTTACCTCCGCACCACTTGCTGAGAGAACGGTATAGGCATCGGATCCGGGAAAAATCATGGCTTTGCAGATGCAGGAGTTATCCATCGGGATATCCTCCGTAATCTCCGTCCGTTCTGTTTTTTGCGCCCATGAATCGTTGTCGTCTTTGCCCAATACATGGATCGATACAGGCGCGGCAATTTTCATGCTGTCCTCGTATCTCTGCAGAACCGGATAATCCCAGTAGAGATCTGTATCCAGAACGGACCGGATATTGCCGGGAATCATTTTCCGCAGGGGTTTCTGAACATTTATGCTGTCCAGACAGGTACTGAATGTATAGCTTTTCCATTGCGGAATAAGCGTGCCGGATGTGGTATAGGCATCTGTGATCAGATCCAGTTCCTTCTTTCCGCTGACAAGGCACTGCATCAAAATATGAACCGTCATTATAATGGACGAAGGATTCTCCGGCTGATCCGGTTCCAGATCATATCCGGTTACGGCAGGATACACCGTCACATTTTCTTCGTCATAATCGGTTGTCAGCTCGCAGTACTGGGAATAGGGAAACTGATGCTGCAGGCAGTGAAGGGTATGATCTGCAGTCATGTAGAGGATTTTGCAGTGAAGATTGCCCTTGAATACAGCCTTATTGGCTACAATTTTCTGATCAGCTGGTATCACCGTTAAGATACTCTTGCAGATATGGACAAGGGCAGGATGGCCGGTCAGATCCAGAGAATCGTTTAGTGCAAAGGATTTTTCCGAAGTTTCCAGCGGAAGCTCCACTGTGTAATGCTCAGTTTTCAGTTGAAGCCTGGGATCCGAGGTTTTCAGATCGAATACTTCATCCTTGTCCTGTTCATAGGCGGTGATTTCACAGCCGATCCCAACCCGCAGCATCGCTTTTCTGGAGTTGATCATTCTGGCGTCTACCGACCGAACACGCACGGAAACGATCACTTGAGATCGTTCGGTCAATTCCGGATGGTCAAATTTTACGGTAAACGGCATATAAAGCTCCAGACATCTTGGCGCACTCTCATTCTCCGGCAGATAGAGAATACCGCCCTTCAGACCACCGGAAACGGTAACGCTTCTGTCCCTGCAATCCTTTCCACGGATAACGGGATCCGCATAGCAATCCAGAATAGATGCAATATCCGGATAGCTGTCCGGCACGATGGTATCGGATGTCTCTTCCTGAAAGTGCACTTCCTGCACCACGCAGCGCAGGAAGTGAAGCGGACTTGTTTGAAAGGTAAGTTCCATAGACCTCACTCCTTGTATGTTCTGTTAGATACATACGCAGAGCAGGACAAGGATATGCTATCGAATTCCGAAGATCCGTTTCAGCACACCGCTCACTACAGCGGGGGCTTTGATTACGACGATCTGCATGGGCTCCCCTCCTTGCGCTATCGCTGTTTGATCAGCAGGAGGCCGCATACAAGAAACACTGCTCCGATCAACATCCGCAACAAAACACCTTCAAACAGACATGACAACAATACGCCGCTGCCAAATGCACATAGTAACATACACCAAAGTCTGGATCTGCAGCACATGAAACCGCCCCCTGTACCACCATAATACGCATAGGAAAATAAAATGTTCCGTCTGAAATATATTCAGACGGAACATAGATTATTTCACTTCCCAAAGCTTGCGCTCTTTTGCTTTTCCATAAAGTCGAACATAGCTTTCGTAGCGGGACTTCTGGATTTTTCCCTCTGCCAGAGCAGTCTGCACGGCGCATCCCGGCTCCTTCAGGTGGGCGCAGTCATGGAACTGGCATCTGCCGAGATAGGGAGCAAAATCCGGAAACGCATACTGCAGATTTTCTTTCAGAATAAATTCCATCTGCTCCGTATCGAAGGAGGAAAAACCCGGTGTATCGGCGACAAGCGTCTCTTCATCCAGCTGGAACAGCTCGATGTGTCTGGTGGTATGTCTGCCGCGCCCCAGTTTTTCCGAAACCTCACCGGTCTGTACGCCCAACTCAGGCACCAGACAGTTGAGAATACTGCTTTTACCAACACCGGAGTTTCCGGAAAAAGCCACTGTTTTTCCGGAAATCTGCTCACGAAGCTGTTCAATACCATCCCCAGTTACGGCACTGGTCAGAATGACCTCATACCCTGCCTGCGTGTAAATACGCTGCAGCATGCTGCCAAGCTTTAGATCGTTTTTATTAACGCAGATCAGAACAGGCACATTCTGATCACCGGCAATGGCGGTAATCCGATCAATCAGAAACGGCTCTGTAACCGGAATTGCTTCGGAGGCCAGAAGCACCAGCATATCGAGATTGGCAACAGCCGGACGAACAAAGGCATTTCTTCTGGGAAGAATCTGTTCAATCATCCCTTTCCCTTTTTCCGGAGATATCTCGACATAATCTCCTACCAGCGGGCTGATTCCCTCCTTCCGAAACCGTCCTCTTGCCTTACACTCTACGATACGATCCTCAGTTTTCACATAATAGAACCCGCTGAGGGCTTTCATAATCCGTCCGGAAGAAATCAATATACCACGGCTCCTGTATCAAAATCATAGGAAAAAATATTCCACGAAACCCCATCGATCAAAACCTCGATCTCGTGCACGCCCTTGCGGGTGATGGCAATTTGTACCTTGCTGCCAACAACAGTAATGGGATCAACATCGAAGGTATCTTCCTCAACACCATCTACAAGAACCGTTACTGTCATGTCCTGATCCAGATCAGGCAAATACAGGTCGATCAGCCGCTGCTTGGGAAGCACAGAATTCAACGGATCTTCCTCTGCGGGCGGATCCTCTTCCGGATCGGGGTCTTGTTCCTCGGGATTTGCAGGCCCATCGGAAACCTGCAGATTGACCGTGGTTCCCGCTTTGACCTCTTCGCCTTGCTTGATGCTTTGATAGATCACGGTTCCCTTCGGTTCATCACTGGGTATGTAGGTGATGTTGTACTTCAAAAAATGCTCTACCAGATTTTCGATTGCACGCTGTTCATCCATTCCAAAAAGTTCGGGAACAGGATACAGCTTGACCATCGGGCCGGTACTGACCACAAGCGTCACAGTCTGCCCCGGCTTCAGCTCCTCGCCATAAGCGGGCTCTGTGCGAATGACGCAGTTTTCTCCGATCACATCATGGTTTTCATAAGAATGTTTGATGCGGATATCCATATCCAGATTATCCAAAATGGTTTCCGCATTCTGCACCGTCTGATTGACGAGATCCCGCATGGAGTCTGTAGAGGAACCGGACGAAACAGTCAGTCCAATAGATGCACCGGATTTAGCCATTCTGTCCCCCTTGGGATTCTGGCTGATCACATATCCCTCTTCCACCGTTTCATTGGGAAGCCATTCTTCAATGTAAATCTGGAAATCGGGATAAGCTGTAAAATCAATACTCTCCGCATGCTTGCCCACAAAATTAGGGACCCGAACTTCTTCGGAATCAGAGAACAGATCCGCAAGGAAGAAAGAATGCAGGAAGTACCCAATGCCGCCGATTGCCAGACCAATGCAGAGAATACCGGCAATTAACGCTGCGGAATTGGATCTTTTTTTCTTTGCATTCGTGTGCCGGACTGCGTCTTTCTTGACGGAAACAGCCCGTTCTGCATGACTGGGTACGGTGGAATGCTTCTTTTCCGGAACAGATGCAATGATAACCGGAACATTTTCACTGAGATTGATATTGGGATTCTTGCGGAATTCGTCCAGATCATGCAGCATCAATGATGCGTTTTCGTATCGGCTATCCAGATCTGCCATCATGGCACGCATGGTGATCTGTTCCAGTCCGATGGGGATCTGAGGATTCAGAACTCTGGGATTGACTGCCTTGGCATTGATATGCTGAATTGCCACAGAAACAGGCGTCTCACCATCAAAAGGAGGCCGTCCTGTCAGCATTTCATACATCACAACACCCAGAGAATAGAGATCGGACCGATAGTCGATCTTACCGCCCTTGGCTTGCTCCGGAGAAATATAATGCACAGAGCCCAGCGCTTCTCTGGTCAATGTACTCTGAGAAGACGATACGCGGGCAATGCCGAAATCAGCAACCTTCACACTGCCATCCTTCAGAATCATGATATTATGAGGCTTGATATCCCGATGAATGATCCCGCGGCTGTGTGCGTGCTCCAGAGCTTTTGCAATCTGGGCAGCAAAATGCAACACCTCCCGCCAGCTCAGAACACGTTTCTGCTCCATGTACTGCTTCAGAGAGATCCCATCAATCAGTTCCATGACAATGTAATCCACATTATCGGAATGAGAAACATCATACACATTCACAATATTAGGATGGGAAAGCATGGCAACGGCCTGCGATTCCGCATGGAAACGGCGACGAAATTCCACATCATGGGAAAGATCGTCTTTTAATATTTTAATGGCAACCAGACGGTTTAACCGATGGCATCGTGCTTTATACACCACAGCCATACCGCCGGTACCGATCGCTTCCAAAATCTCGTAGCGATTGTCCAGAAGTCTGCCTATGTAGTTTTCCATAGTAGCTCCGTATCCGATTACTCGGCCCGTCCTGTTGCGGCCGACGGGCGCCGAAATATAGCAAAGAGGTTAAAGGGAAACCAAAACAACCGTAACGTTGTCAGGCGAACCTCTATAATTGGCAATTTTCATTAATCTCTGGCAGCAATCGCTTTTATTCACCCCATGGACAACTTCAAACAGAATTTCCTGATCGGACATGACATTGGAAAGGCCGTCAGAACAAAGCAGAACCGTATCCCCTTTTTTAAACGGATGATGATACAGATCGCTCTCCACGCTGCTTTCTGTGCCAACCGCTCTGGTGATCAGGTTTTTGCCGGGATGATTTTTTGCTGCCTCGCGGGACAGTTCCCCACGCTGTACCATCATTTCCACCAGTGAGTGGTCTGTAGTAACCTGCAGAATATTATCGCGGTCAAAGAGATACGCGCGGCTGTCGCCAACATTGATTACAGTTAAAGTATCCTTCTGGAACAGGGCAGCAACGAGGGTCGTTCCCATCCCTTTATATTCCTCGCTGAGCTGCGACTGCTCATGTACTGCTTTGTTGGCAAGCTCCAATGCATCTTTCAGCATCTGATCTATCCGATCCTGCTTCATATTGGAGCGAATGGTACGCTGCACTTCCTCGGAAAAAGTGTCCACCGCCATTTTGCTGGCAATATTTCCGGAACGGGCGCCGCCCATACCATCACAGACAATGGCAAGAAGCTGATCTCTGCCAAGCTTCACAATGGCGTAATCATCCTGATTCTGCTGACGAACCATACCGGGATCCGTTAAACCCCAGGCCTGCATGGTCATCCCTCCTTGCCTGTTTCGTATTTGCGGCGCAGCTGTCCGCAGGATGCGTCAATATCGCTTCCCAGCGTTCTTCGTACCGTAGTGGGAATTCCATGCTGTTCGAGGATCTGCTGGAACTCCATAACGGATTTTCGGGTGCTGGGCTTTAGTGGACTTTCTTCGATGTTATTCAGGGGTATCAGGTTCACATGGGCCGCAATGCCATCCAGCTTACGCGCCAGAACCTCAGCGATTTCTTTACTGTCATTGACATCCCGTATCATCGCATACTCAAAGGAGATTCGCCGTCCGGTTTTTTCGAAATAGGACTTGCAGGCGTCCAGCAATACATCCACCGGATATTTTTTGTTGACCGGCATGATCTGCGTCCGGATCTCATCCAGCGGTGCATGCAGCGAAACAGACAGTGTCAGCTGCAGCTTTTCTTCTGCCAGCTGGTTGATCCGGTCCACCAGACCGCAGGTAGAAAGACTGATATGCCGCATACCGATGTTCATGCCATCAGGGCTGTTGATTAGTTCCAGAAACCGCAGGACCGTCTGATAGTTATCCAGCGGCTCTCCAATTCCCATCAAAACAATATTGGAAATCGTCAATCCTGAATCCAGAGATGTAAATAAAACCTGATCCAGCATTTCGGATGGGGTCAACCGGCGAACCAGGCCACCCTTGGTGGACGCGCAGAACGCACAGCCCATAGCGCACCCTACCTCAGAGGAAATACAGATAGAATTTCCGTGATGATACTGCATCAGAACCGTTTCTACGCAGTTGCCGTCCCGAAGACGCCAGAGGTATTTGATGGTACCGTCCTTCTGGGACTGCTGCTTCCGGACAACGGTGGGTACCGTGATGTAATAATGTTCATCCAGTTTCTGACGCAGATCCTTGGAAAGATTGGTCATTTCCGAAAAGCTGCGGCAACCCTTGTGGAGCCAGACAAAAATCTGTTTGGCACGGAACGTAGGTTCGCCGATGGCAGCCAGCGCCGCTTTCAGCTCCGTCTGGTTCATGGATTTGATATCCTGTTTCATGGATTTCTCCTTAGTTTGCAGATAAAGAAACCGTCAGTGTCGTGGATACTGGGCAATAGTGTGATCATTCCATCCTTCAATCCGGGCAAATCTCCGGGCAAAGTGAACATTTCTGCGGTGAACGCAGAATGTTCACTGAGAAATGCATCCACAATAGCTTCATTTTCCCGTTTCAAAATGGTACAGGTGCTATACAGCAGCACGCCGCCGGGCTTCACATAGCGGCAGAGATTATTTAGAATGTTTGCCTGTACCTCAGGCAGCCGTTCCAATGCGGCAAGATCCTTGTAACGAATATCCGGCTTTTTCCGGATCACACCCAGACCGGAGCAAGGCACATCGGCAATGACCACGTCCATGGCCTGTTCCCATTTGGGGACAAACTCGGATGCATCCTGCAGAGTCGGTTCCATGTTGGAAATACGCAGTCTTTCCGCACCTTTGCGAAGCAAGTCGATCTTGTGGGGGTGAATGTCGCAGGAAACGATATGTCCAGTGTTCTGCATGGCAATGGCGGCAGCAAAGCTCTTTCCGCCGGGGGCCGCACAGCCATCCAGAACGTTCATTCCGGGTCTGATTCCGGCAGCACAAACAGCTAGCTTGGCTGCTGCATCCTGCACATAGAAGCCGCCGTTGCGGAACAGCTCCATGTGCTCCAGATTACCGAAACCACTGATAGAATAGGCCTGATCCAGCCAGGGGTGTTTTTTCACATCCGTCCCTGCCTGCTCAAGGGTATTCACCACCTCTTCTTCAGAGGACACAAGGGAATTGACCTGAATAAGTGTGGGAGGAATCCGATTATGACTGTCCAGAAGAGCCTCGATCTTATCCTCTCCCACTGATTCTGCCAGCAGATCTACCAGTTTTTTCGGGTGGCTGTAGCGAATGCTGAGATCATCCGGAAGACAGATATGATCCTTCTCCCGTGCAGTCCGGCGAAGGACGCCGTTGATCAATCCTGCAGCGCTGCGGTTGGCATACTTTTTTCCCTGCTCCACTGCTTCATTGACAGCGGCGGAGACAGGAATCTTATCCAGAAACAGCAGCTGATACATGCCGAGTCGGAGAATGTCTAGCACCACCGGCTGCAGCTTTTGAATGGGACAATTCAAAAACCGGGAAATATCGTAATCCAAAAGCATTCTGTTCTGCAGAACTCCATAGCACAGTCTGCTGGCCAATGCGGCATCCCGCCTGTCAAGCCGATCCCGGGCAATATATTCTTTTAAAATACCATCTGCCCAGCCGCCCTGCTTTCTGCAGGCGATCAATGCAGCCAGCGCTGTTGTTCTTGCACTCATGGAATGCTCCTTTAGTCGATTTGAATGGGGTGTCCGCGGAAGTAGTCAACGGCAGCCATGCGCTTGCCGCCTTCGGCCTGCAGCTGTGTGATCAGGGCAACCTCACCGTCACCGCAGGCAATTTCCAGTCCCTTTTTCGTCAGAGCAAGAATGGTGCCAGGTTCACGGTCGGTCTGCTTCTGCGCAGGCTCCACACGGAAGATTTTAAAATTTCTATCCTGCAGCACAGTGGTAGCCACAGGCCAGGGAATCAAACCACGGACCTGATCGATCACATGCTGCACCGGCTGATTCCAATCAATGGGGCTCATACCTTTGTGCAGCATGGGTGCATAGGTCGCCTTGGAAGAATCCTGTGGTGTTCTGATTACCGTACCTTCTGCCAGAGCGGAAATGGTATCGCAGGCGAGGTCTGCTGCAATTACGGAAAGCCGTTCCATCAATTCCGCACCGGTCTCCATGGGGTCAATGGGGGTTTTGCGGATGGAGATAATATCGCCTTCATCCATACCGGCAGACATATACATGGCAGTAATGCCTGTTTCCGGCATATGATTGAGAATGGACCACTGCACGGGGCCCGCACCGCGCAGTTCCGGAAGGATGCTGGCGTGCATATTCACACAGCCCATGGGAGGCGTGTCCAGAATGACCTGCGGCAAGATCTTGCCGTAGGCAACGACCACAGTCAGATCGGGTTTCAGCGCCTGAAACTGTTCTATGGTTTTCGCATCACGGAACGTGACAGGCTGAAAGACAGGGATATCCCGGGAAAGAGCATATTCCTTCACCGGAGACATGGTCATTTTCATGCCGCGGTTCTTGGGCGTATCGGGTTTGGTATATACACCAATGACATCATGACCTGCTTCACAGATCTTCTGCAGGCACACTTTTGCGATTTCCGGTGTGCCCATGAAAACAAGTCTCATTCCTTGTCATCCTCTTTCATCAGTTCTTCAAGCTCTTCCGGGGTCAGCATACGATCTGCAACCGCCGTATAAAGATGCCCATCCAGATGGGCAAGCTCGTGACAGAAGCAGCGGGCAATGAGCTCCTCCCCTTCCGCCTCAAACCAATCACCAAAGCGGTCCTGTGCACGCACTTTCACCACATTGGGGCGGGTGACGATACCGTATTTTCCGGGTACACTGAGGCAGCCTTCCAGTCCGGTCTGGGAACCGCTTGTCTCCACAATTTCGGGATTGACAAGCTCCAGAATACCGTCATCACCGGTATCCACCACAACCACACGGCGGAGCACGCCAACCTGCGGCGCAGCCAGACCAACACCGCCGGAATCAATCAGGGTGTCGATCATATCATCCATCAGGATGTGCAGTCTTCTGTCAAACTTCGTAACAGGGCGGCAGACCTTGGACAAAATGCTGTCCCCTACCGTAACAATATTTCTCAGTGCCATAATGGTCCTTTCTATTCATAAGCGTTGACGTCCACAAAGGCTGTGACGCCCTTACTGATTTTATCTTTTGCAAAATTCTGCAGCAAATGCGCCAGCAGCTGCCGCATAGGACGCTGATTAAAGCCGTGAAGCATAATTCGGTACCGATAGGAATTGTTGATTTTCGCCACCGGTGCAGGTGACGGGCCGTAAATCTCCAGCCACAATTCCTTATATACAGGATTTTGTAAAATCGCCTCAAGCTGCTGCCGGAAATGACCTGCGGCTGCAACGGTCTGCGCTTCAAACAGACCTACAAACATAATCGTAAAAATGTCTGCAAAAGGCGGGGCTTTCTGCAGACTGCGGAGGGAAATTTCCAGATCGTAAAACCGATCATACGCCTGTCCGGCAGCCAAACGGATCACACTGTGTTCCGGCGTCATGGTCTGGATCATGGCGTGGCCTGGTTTTGATCCCCTGCCTGAACGCCCGACCACTTGTGTCAGTATAGAAAATGTCGATTCAGCCGCACGGAAATGGTTGACATACAGGGACATATCCGCATCCAGTACACCCACAAGGGTAACGTTTTCAAAGTTCAGTCCCTTTGTGACCATCTGCGTGCCGATCAGGATGGGGATGTTCTTTTTCCGGAACCGTTCCAGCATGACTTCGTGGGAGTTGGTGGCCGAAACGGTATCGGCATCCATCCGCATGATCTCTGTATTGGGAAATAGTTCCTGTAGTTCCTGCTCGATCTGCTGGGTACCGGAACCGACGGATTTCAGATGTCCGCCGCAATGGGGACATTCTTCCAGACCCGGTTGGGAAAAACCGCAGTGATGACACATCAGGCGGCCATTGGCACTGTGATACGTCAGACTGACGGAACAACGGGGACACATAGGCACCTCGCCGCAATCCACGCAGATCATGCAGCGGTGGGATCCTCTGCGGTTGAGAAACAGAATGCACTGCTCTCCTGCGGATATGGTTTCGGAAATGGCATTCCGGAGACGATCGCTGATGGTTCCGGCATTCCCGTTTTTGAGTTCCTGTTTCAGATCCACCAGTTCCACCCTCGGCAGAGCCTTGCCGTTAAACCGATTGGGAAGCTGATACAGGGTGTAAATCCCATGCCTTGCGGCATACATGCTTTCCAGCGAGGGCGTTGCGGAGCCCAGAAGCACCAAAGCCTGTTCCTTGCTGCCCCGATAAATGGCAATTTCTCTTGCGTGATAGCGGGGGGAATTCTCGGATTTATAGGTGTGCTCCTGTTCTTCGTCCACAATCAGCAGTCCAAGATCGGAAACCGGTGCAAAGACGGCGGATCTGGTTCCGACAACTACACGGGCCTTGCCTTGTCGGATGCGCTTCCATTCATCGTAGCGCTCACTGACACGGAGAGCACTGTGGAGCACCGCCACTTCTTCGCCAAAATGCGACATAAGCAGCTGTACAAGCTGTGGCGTCAGAGAAATCTCCGGCACCAGAAGAATGGACGATTTCCGCATATCCAGCATGGAACGGATCAGACGGAGATAGACAGCTGTTTTGCCGCTGCCTGTTACGCCGTAGAGCAGTGAAACGCCGGTTTTCTGCTCCATTAACCCGTCATAAACCGCCTGCTGCGCAGAATTAAGCACAATGGGATCGGCAGCTTTGGTGGGAAGTGTAAAGGAATTCCGGAAAACAGGCCGTGTGGAAACAGAAACAAATCCGAGGACTTCCAGCCTGCGGATCGTTGCCATGGTAGCGCCGGTGAGATAGCAGATCTCCTTGGCGCTGCCTGTGCCCACAGAGCAGAGCAAATTGAGCACTTCATAATGTAGTGGCGCCGATCTTTTTTTGCGCTGGGCGTACTCCTTTGCTTCTTCGTTTGAGGAAATTAATGTGACAATCTGCTCAGATTTATCTTTTATCTTGCGATGATAGTCAAAATTTGACTGCAAAACTCCTCTTTTTCTCAGAAAATCAAGGCATTTTTCCAGCATTTCCTTGTCCGAAACAGCGGAAAACAGCGTACTTTTCTTTGCATTCCCACCCAAATCGGACAGAAATTGCAGGATTTTTGCCGCTTCCGGCAGGCTTTTATCTGCGGATTCGATGTCAAATTCCGTGTTTAAGAGGGTAAAAACCTCCTCTGAGGAGAACCAGAGGCCAGCAGGAAGCATGGATTTTGCTGCATCATAAAAAGTGCAGAAGTACCGCTCCCGCATGAATGCAGCCATACGAAGAAACGCAGCGGAAAGTACCGGCTCTTCATCAAGAACTTTTTCGATCTGCTTCAATCCTGTATCATCACTGTCCTTGATTTCCAGCACGATCCCTTCACTTTTTCGGTTTCCGCGACCAAAAGGAACAATGACACGCATACCGGGATGCACCTGGCAATCAGCAGGAATTCGATAGGAGTACGGCTTATCGATGGCGTAGACAGCCGCAGAAACAGCAATTAACGCAACCAATTCACGACCCCCTTAATATGGCTTCAAGGCGTAGGCATAAAATGCCTGCGCCTTGCGGTACGCTGCGTCAGCGAAGATATTCGTCTTTTACGGAAGCAGACAGTTTGCCGTCGGCTACTTCCCTGATTGCCAGTGTAACAGGCTTCTGCTCCAGTGCGTAGCCTTCCTGTTCGGCTTCGATGGAAATCTGGCGGGCGCGGCGGGCAACCACATTGACCAGCAGATAGCGGCTGTCAACATGTTTCAGCAGCTCAGACATGGGGGGGTACAGCATAATTAAAGTTCCTCCTTCAGAACATGGATTCTGCAATCCATTTTACATTTTTCGGCAGTAATAATAGAAATAATCTCATTAACGGCATGTTCGACCTGATCGTTGATCACCAGATAATCATACTGGGATGCATGGCTAAATTCCCATTTGGCATGAGAGAGCCTTTCTGCAACGATTTCAGGCGCAGTGTCGCCTCGACCGGACAGACGGCGTTTCAGTTCGTTGAAAGAAGGCGCCATCATATAAATCAGGATGGTGTCAGGGCGGCGCTTTTTAACATTCAATGCACCCTGAATTTCAATATCCAGAAGAATGTCATTGCCTTCATCCAGCGCACGGTCAATGGGGGCCTCCGGGGTCCCGTAGTAGTTGCCCACATATTCGGCATACTCCAGAAGCTCCTGATGATCGATCATGGAACGGAATTTATCATGATCTACAAAATAATAGTTCACACCGTCCACTTCCCCGGGGCGCTGTGGCCTTGTGGTTGCAGAAACAGAAAAATGCAGATTGGGCAAACGGGACATGACTTCCTTCAGCACCGTGCTTTTACCGACACCGGAGGCACCGGAGACAACAATCAATTTTCCACTCAAAGTTCTTCCTCCTCCGCATTGAGTGCTTCAGGTTTACCGGATGCGCGGCCCGCGATGGTTTCCGGCAAGACTGCGGACAACACCACATGGTCGGTATCCATGATAATAACGGCTCTGGTCCGACGTCCGTAGGTGGCATCGATCAGCATGCTTCTGTCTCTGGCTTCCTGTACAATTCGTTTAACAGGGGCAGATTCCGGGCTGACAATGGCCAGAACACGGCCAAAGGAGACCATATTTCCAAATCCAATATTGATAAGCTTCATAGAATCTCCCGTTTATTCGATGTTCTGGGTCTGCTCGCGGATCTTTTCCAGCTCGGCCTTCATATCCACAACGGTTCTGGCCTGCTCCAGATCATTGCCCTTAGAGCCGATGGTATTGGACTCCCGGTTCATTTCCTGCAGCAGGAAGTCCAGCTTCCGTCCGATGGCGCCGCCATCGGAAAGCATCTGCTGCAGCTGATTGAGGTGGCTGCGCAGACGTACCGTTTCTTCATCCACGGCGATCTTATCGGCAAAGACTGCGGCTTCGGTCAGAATGCGGCTCTCATCCATGGTGGTGGAAGAGAGGACATCCTGCATCTTTTGATACAGTCTGCTGCGGTATTCGGCAACGGTGACGGGGCTGCGGGCTTCCACCTTTGCAACCAGTTCGAGAAGGGTTTCCCGGCGGTTCATCAGATCCTGCTTCAGAGCCTCGCCTTCCACCGTACGCATCTGATTGTACTGTTCCAGCGCATCACGAACCGTGTTTAAAATAGCTTCTGCCCGGGCTTCTTCATCGATATCGGGCTTTTCCGTCAGGAATACATCCGGCAGTCTGGAAAGGGCCGTTACGGAAATATCATTCTGCACACCGTAATCTGCAGCAATGGTCTGCATGGCGGCAAGATAGCCCTCCAGAACAGGTTTGTTCAGGGAAATGCTGACTTCTTCGCCTGCAGTATTGGCAACGGAAATATAGATGTCCACCTTGCCGCGGGTGACGGTTTCCTTCACCAGCTGCTTGACCCGGTCCTCAGTATATCCGTAGATCCGGGGAAGCTTTACATTGCAGTCCAGATAACGGTTATTAACGGAACGGATCTCCACCGTAATTTCCAGACCATCAATGTTATGAACAGCCCGTCCATAACCAGTCATGCTTCTGATCAAAATTATTTCCTCCATTACAGGACTGTACGCAAAGAGGCTGCGTACAGTCCTGGGTAATTATTGTTTGGCTGTAGTTTCATCCTCTTCCACAGGTTCATCCGACACAGGAGAGATATCGACGACGACGGAATATTCCGCATTGCCAACAATGCCGACGTCTTCAAAGCCATCCACATAAATCTTTACCGGAACCGTAACAGAGGTTAGATCCTCAGTAAAGTTTACATCGGAAAGATCTACAACGATTCGAATATTATCCTGCACGATCTTGTCAATATCCTTTTCGTTGGCCCGGATCGTAATGGGAAGAACCTTGGTCCTAGCCTGTGCCTGAATATCCTCCGGATAGCCGATGATGCTGAAATGATTGCTGGATAGCCGAATCTGACGAATAGCCTTGTTCTTGATCTGCACGGAAACTTCGGCTTCCTGTTCTCCGCTGAGATTGATGCAGCCTTCCGGTGTGGTTATGATCTTGGTAAATTTTTCCGAGTTGGTCATCATGCTGGCAAGATCAATCGCAGATAGTGTAATGTTTTGAATGCCCTCCAAAACCGTTGGATCTGCAGAAAGCCGGATGGTCTGCGGATCAATGTCAACCACGGTATCCTTCTCTGTTGCGCCACCGCCATCAATCACCGGAGCCACAAGCGGAACATCCTTGTACATCAGGATGGGCAATGTGACTTCAATTTCCTTAACATCTGAGGTAATCTCCCGATTCTGAATCAACTCACCGTTCTCAGATATGAGTTCATACGTCAGATTGGATGTGATGGTCTTATCCACATTTTCCCGTTTCAAAACAGCCTGCGCATAGCTTACCTCGTTGACTGCATCCTCAGGACCTTCTACGACAATCTCTGAATAATTCTGAACAAGACGGTCCGCCACATAGCCTTCCACGATTTCCACATCGGTCAAAACCTTGACAGGAACCGGTTTTTTCTTCAGATTCTCCACATTCAGAATAACCTGCTCGGGATAACTGGACTGCAGAATCAAATCATTGGACGAAATACCTCCAGGCAGGGTGACATTGGAAATATCAAAAGAAAACGGATATTCCCTGGGATTGCGTAGATTGCTGACATCGATATTCAAAACCAGCTGATCACGGTTTTCTGCCAGCGCTGTCAGTTCGGAAAGCCTTCCATAGAAGGTCAGGGAAATTCCAGTGGGCACATTGTCATCGGTAATGAGAAGCTCCTGATCTTCGCGCAGAACATCTTCACCCACAAAAACCACAGGAATATTTGAAAAAGTGCGTTCCTCTTCCGGGTTTTCCACCGTTACAATATAAATCCACAAGCTGACGGAAGCCAACAGGGCAAGCAGCATACTGAGCCATTTTCTTTTCTGCATATTATCGATCCTTCTGCGGAGCAAATTGTTTGATTCTGGATAAAATGGTTTTCTTTTCTTCTGTTTCGGGGATCAGGGCATTGGTCAGCAGCTTTTCCAGTGTCTGCGGGGCAAGATGACGCTTCAGCATACCGCCAATGGCCACAGAGATCGTACCGGTTTCCTCGGAAACGATCACAACCACAGCATCAGAAACTTCACTGGTTCCGACACCGGCACGGTGTCTTGTACCAAGATCACTGCTGAGATTGGAGTTTTCTGTCAACGGCATGACACAGCCTGCTGCGGCAACACGACCGTTCTGAATAATCACGGCGCCATCGTGAAGAGCCGCCTTAGGGAAAAAGATGTTCCGCAACAGCTGCTCGGAAACCTTTGCATCCACAATTGTACCTGTTTTGAAATATTCTTCCAGAGAGGATTCCCGTTCAAAGGCCATCAGTACGCCGATGCGCTCTTTGGACATAACAGTGCAGGCAGATACAGTTGCAAGAATGGCCTCTTCCATGTCGCTTTTCGGAGAATTTGACACGGAGAACTGAAAGAAATTCTTGGCGCCCAGCCGTTCCAGTGCTCTGCGCAGTTCCGGTTGGAACAAGATCACAAGGGCAATAAAACCCAGAGACAAGATATTGGTCAGAACAAAGTTCAGCATGTGCATTTGGAGGAAAGACGTGATCAGCGTCAGAACCAAAATGACAACAATGGCTTTGGCGACCCGCGCAGCACCGCTGGTGTGCACCATGCTCAAAAGCTTATAAATAATAAAAGCAACAACGAGAATATCTAAAATATCAGAAAAGCCAATCGTTGTGATGGCACTGAGGGAACGCTGATATACTTCGCGCAATTCATCCAAGGGTACTGCACCACCAGTCTGAAAAATATTAATAAATAATTATCATAAATTATATCCTAAAATCTTTGAAATGGCAAGTGCATTCCGGAAGAAATTACGCGTCCAATGACGTCGGAAAGAATGCTGCCAAACCGCATCAACTCATCCTCGGTATTTCTGTCGGAAAAGCTGATTCGAATGGTGCCGGTATCCAGTGTCCCGGCAGACTGGTGAGCCAACGGAGAACAATGCAGGCCGGCACGCACAGCTACTCCTCTGTCTGCCAATGCGGCCGCCACCGTTTCGCAATCCAAACCGCGGATATTCCAGGAAATTACGCCTGTCTGACAACCGGAGACAGAATGATAGGATTGGATTTGCGGAAAAGAGTGGAATATTTCTGTTATGATTTTTAAAAGCTGCTGCTCTTTTTGGTAAATATTTGATATACCGACTGTTTGAACATACTTCATTCCCGCAAGCAGACCCGCAATTCCGGGAACATTATGGGTTCCGGCTTCCGCCAGATCCGGCAGAAATGCCGGCATGGAATAATCCCGGGAATTGCTGCCAGTGCCTCCGTAGAGAAGAGGTTTTGGCTGCTGTCCGCACAGAAGCAGACCGGTTCCCTGCGGCCCGTATAGACTTTTGTGCCCGGGCATGGCGATAAAGGCGGCATAGAGGTCTTTCAATGAAACCGGCAATATGCCTGCAGATTGTGAAGCATCCACAATAAAGGGAACATGATATATTCTGCATAGTTCTGCTATTTGTTTGATGGGAAGAATATACCCGAACACGTTGGATACATGGGTGCAGATCACTGCTTTCGCACCTGATTTCAGACCGTTTTCAAAGGCCTGCAGTGTATCCTGTGGATCAAATAATCCGGTGCCTGCAACCATGATCTCAGCACCGAGATGGTGCAGCGGTCTTACAACCGCATTATGCTCGAAACCGGAAACCAAAACTTTGTCACCGGGAGAAATCAGAGAATGAATGGCAATATTCAGGCCATGGGTGGCATTGAACGTAAATACAACCTGTTCCGGCGGTGTATCAAACAGAATACCGGCGGTTTTCCGCGCCTCAAAGGCCAGCTCCGCAGCAGCCATGGACAGCTTGTGGCCGCTGCGGCCGATACTGGCGCAGGTTTCCATGGCATTCTGAACAGCGGCAAAGACCTCCGGAGGTTTCTGAAAAGAGGTTGCGGCATGATCAAAGTAGATCACAGATACGCCTCCCTCCAGACACCGGATGCGTCCATCTGGAATGTTTTCGCAAATATAATACCGGCTTTACGCAGAACCAAAGCTGCTGCCGTACCATTCTGAAGGGAAACTCGAACCGCATAACCGCAGCCCATGGAAGACAAGGCTCTGGGGGCTCGCAGGAGAGATGCAAACAGTCCGCTTTTGTTCAGCTCCATCACAGCCTGCTGAGCTGCGGTCATGGAACGAAAGGTGAAATAATAATCAAGCATAGAACTACCCTCCCGTCCATCGTATGGAAAAGGAACCGTATTCGACACAAAATGCTGCCATCGGGCAGCATTTTGATGATGTTGTTATTTATTCATCAGCAGGCAAACCGCGTGACATGCAATTCCCTCTTCCCTGCCGGTAAAACCAAGACGTTCTTCCGTTGTGGCTTTGATATTGACCTGATCCAAATTCACCTGAAGGCAGGAAGCGATATTTTCGCGCATTGTAGGAATATGACCGGAAAGCTTGGGCCTTTGGGCAACAATTGTTGCGTCTAAATTGGAAAGCTTGTATCCTTTTTGCGAGATTAACTCCGCAACCCGATTCAAAAGGAGCATACTGTCGATGTCCTTATAGGCATTGTCTGTGTCGGGAAAATGTTTTCCGATATCACCCAATGCTGCTGCGCCAAGCATGGAATCCATAATAGCATGAACGAGAACATCGGCATCGGAGTGGCCGTCCAGTCCCAGATTCCATGGGATATCCACACCGCCGAGAATGAACTTCCGTCCTTCTTTTAAACGATGGACATCATATCCATGACCGATTCTCAAAGCTGCTCCCTCCTTTTGAAAATGGCTTCCGCCAGTATCATATCCATAGGCGTGGTGATCTTGATATTTTCTTCACTGCCTTCCGTCAGATACACGCTCATGCCTATGGCTTCCACGGCTGAACAGTCATCTGTGATGGGAAGTTCCTCGTCCAGCGCTTTCTGCAACGCACCGCGAAGAAGATCATAGTCGAACACCTGCGGCGTCTGAACCGCAAACAATGCAGACCTGTCCGGCGTCTGGGTCACGATGTGACGGTCTGCAACTTTGATGGTATCTTTGACCGGAATGGCAGGCGCCGCGGCATGGTATTCCGCAGCTTTCTGAATGGTTCTATCAATCACATTCTGCGGCGTAAGAGGTCGTGCGCCATCATGAATGGCTACAAGCCCTGCCTTTTTCGAAACATGCTCCAGACCGCGCATGACAGAATGAACGCGTGTACTGCCTCCTTCCACAATCGCTGTGACTTTATCGAAGCCGTGTGCAACGCACAGAGAACGAAGATAGCCCTGTAAATCGGTTCGGGTGACGATCACAATCTCATTGATCAGCGGACAGCTTTGAAACAACCGGATGGTATGCCAGATCACAGGTCTGCCGCAGAGATCCAGCATCAGCTTATCCTCGCCCTTCATACGGCTGGAGCTGCCTGCTGCGACAATCACTGCAGAGCAATATTTGATTTTTCTGTTTTGAAACAGCTGCAAAAGTTTATTCATATTACTTCTCCCTGGAGGAAAGAGAATGTACGATCTGCTTAAAGGTATTGCCGCGCACCATGAAGTTCTTAAACTGATCAAAGGCGGCGCAGGCAGGAGACAGTGTGACCACATCGCCGGAAACAGCAAGACTTTGCGCCTGTTCCACTGCTTCCGTCAAATTTTCTGCGGACACAATGACGGGATGATTTTCGCTGTAGTCCGGGGCGGACATTACTGACTGACGGATCTTTTCGGAGGTTGCGCCACAGAGGATCAACACCTTGACGTGGGCGGTGATTTCCAGGCCAAGTACATCAAACGGGATCTTTTTGTCATAGCCGCCGGCAATCAGAATCACCTTCTGCTCAAAGGCATGCAGACCCGCAATGGTTCTGGTGGGACTGCTGGCAATGGAATCATTGTAATACCGGACGCCGTCCAGCTCGCGAACCAGTTCGATCCGGTGCTCTACGCCGCCGAAGGTGCGGGCGACTTCCCTGATGGCGGCATCATCCACATACCCTTCCACGGCACAGATGGCAGCCATGTAGTTTTCCACGTTGTGCAGACCGGGAATGACGATATCTTCCCGGTTCAAAATGGGCGTTTCGCCGCGGAAGATTTTATGTCCGTCAAACCATACGCCATTGTCGGGGCGGTTCTGTCTGGAAAACCAGATGACAGAGCTTTTTGCATCGGTAGAAAAAGAGGCGGTGATGGAATTATCCATGTTCAAAACAACACGGTCGGTGCTGTTCTGATAGAGCAGAATGTTCTTTTTGGCCTCCACATATTCATCCATATCCTTGTGGACATCCAGATGATTGGGTGCCAGATTGGTGACCACTGCCACATGGGGCGATTGCTGCATGTACATCAGCTGGAAAGAGCTGAGCTCCACAACGGCAAAGTCGTCTTTCTGCATCTGATTCGCCAGCGGCAGCAGCGGCGTGCCGATATTGCCGCCAACCCAGACGGTTTTTCCGGCATTTTTGAGCATTTCGGAGATCAGCGTTGTTGTGGTGGTTTTGCCGTCAGAGCCGGTGACGGCAAAAATGGTGCAGGGACAGACGGTGAAAAATGCTTCCATCTCAGAGGTGATTATGGCGCCGGCATCACGCAGGCGGCAAAGGCCAGGCAGATTGGGGTGCATACCGGGCGTACAGAATACAATATCTGCAGTCAGATCATCCAGATAGTTCTCCCCTGTCTGCAGCCTCACACCGAGAGTTTCCAGTTCAAGAACCTCCGGATCCAGCTTTTCGCGGGGTGTTTTATCACAGGCAGTTACTGCCAGTCCGTAGGAACGCAGCAGCCGAATCAGCGGACGGTTGCTGATGCCGATTCCCAACACAACAATGCGTTTTCCGGAAAGGGACTGAAAATACCGATCAAATTTCTGATTCATGGAACAACCTCATTTCCATTATTTCGTTTTTATTATACCCGCAACGTCTTTGTTTTGCAATTCATTTGACAACAACTCAGAAATAAAGTACAATAATGCAGCGACCGGGTCAGACAGTCGCGGGCACAGCGCCGAAAGGCCGTGCGTGAGGAAAGTCCGGGCTCCACAGGGCAAGGATAACGGGTAACGCCCGCCGAAGGCAACTTCAGGAAAAGTGCAACAGAGATATACCGCCGGATTAATATTTAATCCGGTAAGGGTGGAAAGGTGCGGTAAGAGCGCACCCGATGGTGCGGAAGTATCCATCGCTGCAAACTCTATCCGGAGCAACACCGCAGAGGAAACACTACGTTTGCCCGACGGTTTCCGAGAAGGTGGCTTGATCGCAGCGGCAACGCTGCGGCTAGATAGATGACTGTCAAATACAGAACCCGGCTTACAGACCCGATCGCACCTTAAAAACGAACGTACGACCGTTCGTTTTTATTTTTTATACAAAAGTCCATCCAAAGGATCAAATAGTTTTGTAAATTCCTAGGGAAAGTTTCTGTTGATTTTATCATGGTAAAGTGCTAAAATTATAGCGAAGCAAACCGAGAAAGGAGCCTGCCCTATGGATCTGATCAGGCAAGAAGCAACCGACCGCCTGTTTCAGGCAATTTTAACACTGAAATCATCGGATGAGTGCTATGCATTCTTCGAGGATGCCTGTACGATCAAAGAGATCTGCGAGATCTCCCAGCGCTTTCAGGTGGCCTCCCTGCTGTGGAGCGGGAAGAGCTACGGTGAGATCAACGAGATCACAGGTGCAAGCACCGCTACCATCTGCCGCGTGAAAAAAGCGCTTTTCTATGGAAAAGACGGATATAAAACAGCATTGTCCCGTATGGAGGAATCGAAATGACGGAGCTGATGAAACAGGAGGAAAAAGCCGTATTTTCTCTGCGGAGATTATATCAGCGCTTTGGATATTCCCAGTTCAAGATGAGCAAATTTGAGCCCTATGACCTGTATATGCAGAACAAGGATTTCCTTGTTTCCGATGGAGTCATTGCTTTTACGGATACCGATGGAACACTGATGGCATTAAAGCCCGATGTCACTCTTTCCATTGTGAAGAACTACAGAAAGGCTTCTGTTCCTTTACAGAAGGTGTATTACAACGAAAATGTTTACCGCATTGCCGGTGCGGGCAATACCTTCCGGGAGATCCTGCAGACGGGGCTTGAATGCATGGGAGACGTGGGGCTTTATGAAATCTGCGAGGTCATTTTGCTCGCCGCAAAAAGTCTGCAGGCCATATCTCCCGATTTTATGCTGGATATTTCTCATTTGCAGATCGTATGGGATATCCTTTCTGAACTGGCACTCCCCTTTGAGATGCAAGCTTCCGTTCTGGAGGGTATTGGTGATAAGAACGAAGATGCCCTTGCGGACTATCCGGCAGTCCAGAAGCTGATCCAAACCTGCGGCCCCATTGCCGGAATTCTACCGGAACTGGAACCCATGTGCTCCACAGCAGCATCCAGACAGGCCCTCAGACAGCTGCAGGCCATTGAGAGTATGCTGCAGGCCCACGGTCTTGCGGAACACGTGAATCTGGATTTCTCCATTGTCAATGATATGGATTACTATAACGGTATCGTCTTCCGCGGCTATGTGGAAGGAATTCCTGTTGGCGTATTGTCCGGCGGTGAGTATGACAAACTGATGGAAAAGATGGGAAAACATGCCAAGGGTATCGGCTTTGCCGTTTATCTGGAACAGCTGGAACGATTGGATACCCACCGCCGCAGTTATGATGTGGATACGGTTATTCTGTACAGCGAAAATGATGATCCTGCATCCCTGAGCAAGGCTTCCGATCAGATCTCCGCTGACGGACGTTCTGTACTTCTGCTGCGTCAGATTCCGGAAAATCTGCGCTTTGCGAACCTTATGAAATTCGAGAACGGGAGGGTGGAACCGGTTGGATACCATGGTTAATGTCGCACTGCCAAAGGGTAGACTTGGCGAAAAAGTATATGCAATGTTCGAAAAGTCCGGTTTTGACTGTCCCAGCATCAGGGAGCAAAATCGAAAGCTGGTTTTTGAAAATCCGGAGACCGGCGTACGTTTTTTCTGGGTGAAGCCTTCAGACGTTTCCATTTATGTGGAACGGGGCGCTGCCGATCTGGGTGTGGCAGGAAAAGACATCCTGCTGGAATATAAACCCAATGTCTATGAACTGGCTGATTTACAGATGGGAAAATGCAGAATGGCCGTGGCTGCAAAAAGTGATTTCCGGGATGATCCGGAAAAAACTCTGCGTGTTGCCACGAAATTCGTCAATATCGCAAGAACCTATTACAATGCGCAATGCCGTGACATTGATATCATCAAGCTTAACGGCTCCATCGAGCTGGCACCCATTCTTGGTCTTTCCGATGTGATCGTGGATATTGTGGAGACCGGAACCACTCTGAAAGAAAACGATCTGGTTCCCTTTGAAACCATTGTTCCCATCAGTGCCCGGCTCATCAGCAACAAAGCCAGCTACAAGTTTAAAAACAAGCAGATTTCTGCCATTGTTGCAGGTCTGAAAAGTCAGGTGAATGCAAAATGATTTCCATTCTCAATCGAAGCGAAGTATCGCTGGAAGAGATTCTCTCCCGCGAAAACCCCACTGTGAATGTCAGCGATGCTGTAACAAAAATTATCGCCAATGTCAGATCCAATGGCGACAAAGCGCTTTATTCTTATGCGGAGCGGTTCGACCATGTCACCCTTTCTGCGCTTGAGGTCACAAAAGAAGAAATGGATGCCGCGGTTGCAGCCGTGGAGCCCGGATTCCTTGCAATTTTGCAGGAAGCGGCAGCCAATATCCGGCAGTTCCATCAGCAGCAGGTGCGATCCAGTTTTATTCTCAACGAGAAAAACGGCGTTGTCATGGGCCAGAAGATCATTCCCATCGAAAAAGTCGGCCTGTATGTACCCGGCGGCACAGCAGCCTATCCCTCCACGGTGCTGATGGATGCCATTCCTGCAAAAATCGCAGGCTGTAAGGAGATCGTCATCACCACGCCCCCCGGAAAAGACGGAAAAATTCCCAATGTCATTCTGGCTGCTGCCAGCATTGCGGGTGTTGATCGGATCTTTAAAACCGGCGGCGCACAAGCCATTGCCGCCCTTGCATACGGAACGCAGACAGTTCCCAAGGTGGACAAGATCGTCGGTCCCGGCAATGCCTATGTGGCAGAAGCAAAACGGCAGGTATTCGGTCTGGTGTCCATCGACATGATCGCAGGACCCAGCGAAATTCTGATCATTGCGGACAAAACCTGCAATCCAAGGTTTGTGGCTGCCGATCTGCTTTCTCAGGCAGAACACGATAAAAATGCCAGTGCCGTTCTGGTCACCGACAACATGGAGCTGGCAACGAAGGTGCAGGCGGAACTGGAACGGCAGCTGCCGCTGCTTCCCAGAGAAGAGATCGCCAGAGCATCCATTGACCGCAACGGCAAAATCATTGTGACCGGAACCATCGAAGAGGCCGTTTTCATTTCCAATGAGCTGGCACCGGAGCATCTGGAAGTCTGTCTGGACAATCCTTTTGACTATTTGGATCTGATCACCAATGCCGGTTCCATTTTCCTTGGCAAGAATTGTCCCGAAGCGCTTGGTGATTACATGGCAGGCCCCAACCATACGCTGCCTACCAGCGGAACTGCCAGATTTTCCAGTCCCCTTTCTGTGGACGATTTTATCAAGAAATCCCAATACACCTACTTTACTAAAAATGCACTGCAGAATGTGGCGGACAAAATTGCCGTATTTGCAGAAAAAGAGGGTCTGCAGGCCCATGCCCGCAGTGCCGTTATTCGATTTGAGGAATAAGCTATGAGCCGTTTTTTGAAATCCCGCTTTGAAACGCTGGAGGTCTATACCCCCGGTGAACAGCCGCAGGATATGGTGTACACTAAGCTGAATACCAACGAGTCCCCCTACCCTGCCGCACCGCAGGTGGTTGCTGCCATCGGCAAAAAGGAAGTGGAGGATCTGCGTCTGTATTCCGATCCGGACAGTAAGCCCCTTGTGAAAAAGCTTGCGAAAACCTACGGGTTGGAAACGAAAAACATCTTTGTTTCCAATGGTTCCGATGATATCCTGAATTTCGCCTTTATGGCATTTTCCGGCGATCCTGCTGCCGCCATGTTCCCGGATGTTACCTATGGTTTCTATCAGGTGTATGCAGATCTCCATCAGATCGATGCAAAAATCGTTCCGCTTCTGGAGGATTTCTCCATCGACTACCAGGAGTATCTCTCTCAGGACTGCATGATCGTTCTGGCAAATCCCAATGCACAAGTCGGACGGGCATTGTCCCTTGCACAGATGGAGGAAATCATTGCTTCCAATTTGGATCATGTGGTACTGGTGGATGAAGCCTATGTGGACTTCGGCGCTGAAAGCTGCGTGCCTCTGACAAAGAAATACGACAACCTGCTGGTTGTCCAGACCTTCTCCAAGTCCAGAAGTCTGGCGGGCGCCAGACTGGGATTTGCCATCGGTCACGAAGGTCTGATTCAGGATCTCAACCGGATCAAGTATTCTACCAATCCCTACAATGTCACCCGCCTGACCATGGCTGCCGGTGTTGCCGCTCTGGAGGCGGAGGATTATTACCGCAGCAACTGCCAAAAGATCATGGAAGCCCGGGCGGTCACCACATCCGGTCTGGAAGCATTGGGCTTCCGCGTCATCCCCTCTCAGGCCAATTTCGTCTTTGCCGAGCATCCCGAGTGGGACGGCGAAACACTCTATTTGGAATTGAAAAAGCGCGGTATTCTGATCCGGCACTTCAGCAGTGAGCGGATCAGGAACTTTAACCGCATTACCATCGGCACCACGGAGCAGATGCAGCTTTTGCTGGACACGCTCCGGGAAATCATGGAGGTGTAAACCTATGCGAAGCTGCAATATTACACGAGACACAGCGGAAACCAAGATTAAGCTTTCTTTGAATCTGGATGGAACTGGAAAATCTGACATTCAGACCGGATGCGGTTTTCTGGATCATATGTTGATTTTGTTTGCCAAGCACGGACGGTTTGATCTCTCTGTAACCTGCATTGGAGATACAAACGTGGATGACCACCACACTGTAGAGGACATTGGAATCTGTTTGGGTGAAGCCTTTGCAAAGGCTTTGGCTGACAAACGTGGAATTATCCGCTACGGAAATATTGTACTTCCCATGGATGAAGCGCTGATTCTGTCTGCGGTGGATCTGTCCGGCCGCGGTATGCTGATTTACGGCCTGGAGATCCCGACAGAGAAGGTCGGAACCTTTGATACGGAACTGACAGAAGAATTCTGGCTGGCCTTTACCAGATGCGCCGGCTGCACCCTGCATATCCGGCAGATGGCAGGCAAAAACAGCCATCACATCATCGAGGGCACGTTTAAATCCGTCGCCAGAAGTTTGCGGCAGGCAGTTGCCATTGACCCTGCCTGTGCGGATGAGATCCCCTCTACCAAAGGAGTTTTGTGATGTTAGCAATCATTGATTACGGTGTTGGCAACCTGTTTTCCCTGCGCTGTTCTCTGGAAAGGGTGGGTGCTGAGGTTGTTGTGACGGATGATATTGCGACACTTCGAAAGGCAGACCATCTGATTTTGCCAGGTGTCGGTGCATTTAGTGACGCCGCAGCAAAGCTTCGCAACAGCGGTTTGGATCAGGTTGTGCTGCAGGAAGCCGCATCTGGAAAACCGCTGATGGGTATCTGTCTTGGTATGCAGATGCTGTTTGAAAAAAGCTTTGAATATGGCGAGCACGAAGGACTTGGATTGCTGAACGGAAATGTTATTTCCATGAACGGTGTACTCCCTTCCCACCTGCAGATCCCTCATATCGGCTGGAATGGCTTACTTATTCAGCAGAAGGATTGCCCCCTGTTCCGATATACCAAAGAAAATGACTGTGTGTATTTTGTCCATTCCTATTTTGCATCCGGATGCGAGGACTCTCTGGCCGCATCCACGGAGTATGGACTGGAGATAACCGCCGCTGTTGCCAAAGACAATATTTTTGGCTGCCAGTTCCATCCGGAAAAGAGCGGTGATGTGGGTTTGGGTATTCTTCGCGCGTTTTTGGAGGTTTGAGCATGATTATCTTCCCTGCAATTGATCTGTACGAGGGCAACGCTGTCCGGCTGTACAAAGGAAATTATTCAGAAATGACCGTATACAGTGAAGATCCTGTCAGCGTGGCACAGGAATTTCAGAAGCAAGGTGCCACCCATCTGCATCTGGTGGATCTGGAAGGGGCAAAAACAGGAGAAACGCCCAATCTCGATGTGATCAGCGCCATCGTAGCAAAAACGGATCTGTTTACGGAGGTTGGCGGCGGTATTCGTTCCATGGAAACCATTGAAAGATATCTCAGCCATGGTGTGGATCGGGTGATTCTCGGTACCGCAGCTGTTACCAATGAAGCATTCCTTCAGGAGGCAGTACTGAAATACAGAAAACAGATTGCCGTCGGTGTGGATATCCGGGATGGATATGTGGCCATCAAGGGCTGGACGGAAAAATCCGCCTATACCTTTGAGGATTTTTGCCGCAAAATGCAGAATATGGGTGTGCAGACCCTGATCTGCACCGATATTTCCAGAGACGGGGCCATGCGTGGCGCCAATCTGGAGCTTTACAATAAACTATCCCGCGAATATCAGATGGATATCATCGCTTCCGGCGGCGTTTCTTCCATGGAGGATGTCACATCTCTGCGGGATATGAACCTATATGGTGCGATCATTGGAAAGGCCTACTACACTGGTGCCATTGATCTGCGCCATGCCATTGAGGTGGCTGTATGATTACAAAAAGAATTATCCCCTGTCTGGATGTTAAGGACGGACGGGTTGTAAAAGGTGTCAACTTTCTGGGTCTGGCCGATGTGTCATCTCCTGTAAAACTGGCGGAATATTACAGTAATAGCGGTGCTGATGAACTGGTGTTCTATGATATTACCGCTTCTGCAGAAGGCAGAGCTCTGTTTACGGACATCCTCTGTGAAGTGGCAAGCAAGATTTTTATTCCCCTGACGGTCGGCGGCGGTATCAATACGATCGATGATTTTGACCGGGTTCTGAAATGCGGTGCCGATAAAGTCAGTGTCAATTCCGGCGCTATCCGCAATCCCGATCTGATCCGTCAGGGTGCGGAGAAATACGGCAATCAGTGTGTGGTCATTTCCTGCGATATCAAGCGGGTCAACGGAGAATTCCGGGTGTTCGCCAAGGGCGGCCGGGAGGATACCGGCATGGAAGCCATTTCCTGGATCAAGAAATGTGTGGATCTGGGAGCCGGTGAAGTAGTTGTTAATTCTATTGACACCGACGGCGTCAAGCGGGGGTTTGATCTTCCTATGCTGAAGGCTGTGTGTGAGGCTGTTCAGGTGCCTGTGATCGCATCCGGCGGTGCCGGCAATATACAGGATTTTGTAACCCTGTTTCAGGAGATCCCCGATATCAGTGCCGGTTTGGCTGCTTCCATCTTCCATTTCGGTGATGTGGAGATCTGTGACCTGAAGAAAACACTTCAAAACAATTCCATCAATGTGAGGCTGTAATTATGATTGATCTGAATACTCTGAAATTTGATGAAAAAGGCCTGATTCCCGCCATCGTTGTGGACGCACAGACCCAAAAAGTGCTGACTCTTGCGTATATGAACCGGGAGAGCCTTGAAATCTCCATGGCGGAAAAACGCACCTGCTTCTGGAGCCGTTCCCGTCAGCAACTCTGGCGCAAGGGAGAAACCAGCGGTAACGTGCAAAAAATTGTTTCCATCACTGCCGACTGCGACAGGGATGCACTGACGGTATTGGTGGAAAAGGCTGGTCCCGCCTGTCATCTGGGAACGGATTCCTGCTTTGAAACACCGGTTTGGGAAAACGATGAGCTGCACCCATTCTCTCTGGAAGGTCTGATGCAGATGCTGATCGGCAGAAAGATCGACAAAAAGGAAGGTTCCTATACCACCTATCTGTTTGAAAAAGGTATCGACAAGATCCTGAAAAAGGTTGGTGAAGAGTGCACCGAAGTGATCATTGCCGGAAAGGCAAATGATAAAAAGGAAACTATTTACGAAATCGCTGATCTGGTGTATCATGTAATGGTACTGATGATCGAAATGGGGATCTCTCTGGAGGATGTTCAGGCTGAACTGGCTTCCAGACATGTGATCGACAAGAAGATCAAACAGGAAAAAATGGTATAAGTTTGATATTGATATCGTGCATACAAGTTTATCACAGAAAGGACAAGATGTATGGATACGCAAGAAAAGCTGCTCAAAGGCTTTATTGAGCCGCAGCCTGATTATCGCCCGGTTACCATGTGGTTTGTCAACGACACTCTGACCGAAGATGAACTGACCACCCAGCTGGAAACCTTCAAGTCCAAAGGCGTCAACGAACTGTTCTTCAATGTGACCGGCGGCTTCCCGGAGGATTATCTGAATGATCATTATTTTGAAATGATCAAGCATACCGTTGCCGAATGCAAGCGGCTGGGACTTTCCTTCTGGATCTACGATGAATATGAATTCCCCTCCGGTATTGCCGGCGGCAAGCTGATTCGGGATTATCCGGAGCTGCGCGCCAAAATGCTGACCGATACCCCTCTTCACCCTGTTCTCGGTCCCAAGATGCGTATCAACCGGGAATACATCAGAGGTAAATTTGAAAAGGCCTACTATTTTATTTGGGATGAACGCGAAGCAGGCGCCTTCGATGTTACGGATGAGGTAACTGTCGAAGAGTGCGGCGACGGCTTCTATGTTTCCTATGTCAATACCCGCGGCTGCGCTGTTCAGCTGCATGTTATGAGCTCCAAGCTGCAGGCCAACGTTCTTTCTGCCGCTGTTGGCGCCAAGTTTTCCTTTGGTCAGGAAGGCTACATCGATCCCCTGCGCGAAGAGGCCATGCGCGGTTTTATCGACAGCACCCACGAAAAATACAAGGAAGCTGTTGGCGACGAGTTCGGCAAAACCGTCAAAGGTCTATTTACCGACGAAGTCTGTGTTGGTGACCCCCATGAGCTGGGTCATGACAACGTTCCCTGGAACGATGAAATGAAGCAGCGCTTCTTTGATCGCTATGGATATGACATCACGCCCTGGCTGTATACACTAGTGGAACAGCCTGTCACGCCCAGAGAAAAGCAGGTGCGCTATCAGTTCTGGCGTCTGCTGACCGAACGTGTCCGCGATGCCCATATCAAGCAGGTTTATGAATGGTGTGACAAGGAAGGTCTTCTGTACACCGGTCACTTTGACGGCGAAGAATCCATGCTGTGGTCCATGCATCAGTCCGGTGATATTTTCGATCTGATGGAGTGGCTTCATGTTCCCGGCATTGACTCCATTTTCTCCCGCACCAACATTGAATCCGAAGCTTTCAATACCGCCGGCAAAGTGCTGGCTTCTTGTGCCCGCTACTTCAAGCGAGACAGAACCCTGTGCGAAACGTACACCGGCAGTAGCTTCCGCCTGCGCTTTGACGAGATGCGCCGGATCGCCAACCGCCTGATGGTTCTGGGTGCCAACATGATCCAGTACATGGGTTCCCACTATTCCATGGACAACCAGCGCAAGAGCTGGAAGCCCAGCTTTAACTACAACAACACCATGTTTGAGCGGCTGGATCTGTTTGGTGATTATGTTTCCAGAATTCAGTATATGTCCGCTCAGACGAAAACCGCAGGCCGCGTGCTCGTCATGTGCCCGCAGGCCGGTGTGTACACGAACTTCGACGGTCATGAGCCCATTTTCGGCTGGCAGCGCAACGGTGTTGTCGCATCCTATGACCACTATGAAAAGAGCTATGTCGGCACTGTCAATGCACTGCTGGAGCTGAACATCGAATACGACATGTTCAGCGACTCCATGGCAGCCAAGGTGGAAGCCAAGGACGGCAAGGCAGAACTGTTCGGCGCACAGTATGAGGTTGTTCTGATTCCCAATGCCGACGATACCACCAGCGATGTCATCGCAATGGCTGATCGTCTGCGTAAGATCGGCGTCAAGGTTGTGTTTATCGATGCATTGCCCAGTGTGGCTGTGGATCTCGGCTGTGAGGTTTCTCCCTACGGCAAGACGCCCGAAAGCGGTGAAGTCAGCAAGATCGATGAGAATCTGTACTTCTTTGCCGAACCTATGGAAGGCAAGACGCGCGGAAAGAATGACGACTACAAGCGTAAGCTGTGGGAAGTCATCGGCAAAGAATACCGCACGTTGGATATTTGCCATGACGGCGGTATTTACACCGGTCTGCGCAGCAACGGCAGCTGCAGCGTGGTGTTTATGTGCAATGATACCGACGAAAAGCGCGATGCCAGCATCGCATGGAAGCCCGGTATGCAGCTGCTGGATCCCGCAACCGGAAAGAGTACGAATCTGAAGGTTAAAGACGGCCGCGCGGTCATCCCCTTCGATCCCTATCAGTTCTATATTCTGCTCAGCGAATCTGCGGAAGAAATTCCTGCCGATACCGCTGTTGACACGGTTCCCGTGCGTGAACTGCCCGCAGATTGCTGCTTCCGTGCCAACGATGGCAACATTCTCGCCGCCCGCTGGAGGTTTGCTCCTTATGCTTACAATGAGGAGGCCATTGTAGTACCGGAAGATCAGGACTGGATCGAGCTGAACGCCGAAGGCGATATGCCCGCAAGATATAATTCTCCCGACCAGACCGGTTTGCTGGTGTTTGACTTTGATGTGGAAGCAGTTCCTGAGAAGGTACGACTGATTGCAGAATATCAGCACATTCTTTGTTGCGAACTTAATGGTGCCCGTATTGATGACAAGTGGTCCAAGTGCCGGATGTGGGGTCCCCACGATGCAGATCTGGAGGTTGCATCCCTACTGCAGCACGGCAAGAACCGCCTGAGCGTTGTGTTTACCACGCCCGACTGGAGTACCCGTTTCTTTGTCCCGTTCGTTCAGATGCGCGGTGCTTTTGAGACGGACGGCAAGTCCATCCTCAACAAGCGCAAGGGTTATCTGGCACAGCCTATCAATGAGCAGGGTCACCCCCGTGTCTGCGGCAGCGGCAGCTACTTCTTTAAGACCAACCTGACCGCAGAGGAAGCCGAAGCGGTTGCTGCTGTCAGTATTGACTCTCTGGATGCTGCCGAGCTGATCGTCAACGGTGTTTCTGCAGGTACTGCTCTCTGGAAGCCTTTCCGTTATCAGACTGCCGGTCTGTTCAAGGAAGGCGAAAATGTGCTGGAGTTCAAGATGACTCTGCCCATGCACAATCTGTTCTGCACCGACGGCGACGAAATGCCTATCGGTCTGACCGGTGCACCTGTGCTTGAAATGAAAAAATAATACATATCATTACATAAGAAAAAATCCCACAAATGTGGGACTTTTTCTTGTATATAGACATAAAACGCCGATATGATAATCATATCGGCGTTTAAAATCAGAAAAGATATCAGCCCTTCATGCGAGCGAAGCAGTCGCTGCAGTAAACAGGACGGTCAGTCTTGGGCTCGAAAGGAACCTTTGCTTCGCCGCCGCAGTTGGCGCAAGTAGCGGTGAAGTACTCTCTGGGGCTGCGGGCAGCATTCTTGCGGGCATCACGGCAGGACTTGCAGCGCTGGGGCTCGTTCTGGAAGCCGCGCTCTGCGTAGAACTCCTGCTCGCCGGCAGTAAACACGAACTCATTGCCGCACTCTTTGCAAACTAAAGTCTTATCTTCGTACATGGATTTTACCTCTCTTTGACATAGTTCTTCCCTGAAGCACTTCAAACAACACACACCAGGGGAAATATTGCGAACAGCAATCGCTGTAAACGCCACATCGGGATCGACGTTTTTCGCGGTGAGCAGCCCCATCGGGAACCCAAAACAAAAACTATTTCAAAGATCAGTGAAACGGTTCTTGACACACGAACAATCGAAACATCCAAAGCTCAGGATGCAATCTAGTGGTATTATAACACAGGAACTGTATTTGTCAATAATAATAAAAGTGAATTCATTTTAGATTCGTTTTTGTGGATTTTTTACGGTTTCCCTCTACAGATACCGATTGCGATGTCCGCGCATCAGAAACGCATCTGACCATCGTCCTGATCCGGCGCAGCCAGATGCAGGTGCTCATAGGCAAGATTGGTCACGCAACGGCCTCTGGGCGTGCGGGTAAGGAAACCGATCTGCATCAGATAGGGTTCGTAGACATCCTCCAGTGTGATAGCCTCTTCACCGATGGTGGCTGCAAGGGTTTCAAGTCCAACAGGACCGCCCCGGTAATTCTGAATGATAGATGTCAGCATTCTGCGGTCCGTGGCGTCCAGACCCAAATAATCCACTTCCAGACAGCTCAGAGCATGGTCAGCGGCGGCACGGGTGATGATACCGTCATGATAAATCTGTGCGAAATCACGGACGCGACGGAGCATCCGGTTGGCAATTCTGGGTGTGCCTCTGGACCGGGAAGCGATTTCCAAAGCGCCGGCAGGATCGATCTCCATTCCGAGCAGAGTGGCAGAACGGGTGACAATTCTGGCAAGCTCTTCCTTTGTATAAAGCTCCAGCCGAAGAGAAACACCAAATCGATCACGAAGAGGGCTGGAAAGCTGACCGGCTCTGGTCGTAGCGCCGATCAGTGTAAACTTCGGAAGATCCAGACGGATGGAATTGGCAGAGGGTCCTTTACCAACAATGATATCAATGGCAAAATCCTCCATGGCGGGATACAGGATCTCCTCCACTGCCCTGTTCAGGCGATGGATTTCATCAATAAACAGGATATCGCCTGCATTGAGGTTGGTCAAAAGCGCAGCAAGATCGCCTGCTTTTTCGATGGCAGGACCGGATGTGATCCGGATGTTGACATCCATTTCATTGGCAATAACACCTGCCATGGTGGTTTTACCAAGTCCGGGAGGACCATACAAAAGGACATGATCCAGTGGTTCATTTCGTCTTCTGGCAGCTTCTATGTAGACGGACAAGTTTCCCTTGGCCTTTTCCTGGCCGGTATAATCCGCAAGAAATTTGGGTCGAAGCGTCAGCTCTCCATCATCCATGGGGGTCAGAGAAGTGGTGACCAGAGGCGCTTCAAACTCCTGAGAAAAATCCAGACTCATATGACCACTCCTTTACTTCATGACCATGGCACGCAGACCGCTGCGGACAATATCCTCTACGGACAGCTTATCCACATCAATGCCCTTCAGTGCCAGTCCGATCTCACTGTGTGAATAGCCCAGAGATGCCAATGCTGCCGTTGCTTCCGCAACCTTATTACCGGCTACGGCAACAGGCACAGCAGAAACAGAAACGGATGTGCCTTGCAGCTCATCGGAAACCTTGTCCTTTAGCTCCAGAATGATCCGCTGAGCCATTTTTTTGCCCACGCCCTGTGCCATGGTCAGAGATTTTTCATCGCCTGTTACGACAGCCAGCGAGAACTGACTGGGCGTCAAAGCAGACAGGATTGCAAGAGCTGCCTTGGGGCCAACACCGGAAACACCGATCAGACGAAGAAAACAGTTCAGCTCTTCCTTGGTGGAAAAACCATAGATATCAAAGGCGTCCTCGCGAATATGGCAGTAGGTAAACAGCTTTTGCTGCTTTCCAATCTGAAGCTGAGACAGTGTATATCCGGTGGTGAAGCATCCGTAACCGACACCGCCGCAGTCGATTACCGCCAGATTGGTATCCAGTACGGCAACGGTTCCATTGAGATAATAAAACATAAAGCCACTCTCTTTCTTACAGATTATGAAGCAGGCTGGTAGCAGAACGGGCATGACAAAGTGCCACAGCGATAGCGTCAGCAGCATCGTCCGGACGGGCTACTTTTTCCATATGGAGCATTCTTTTCGTCATATCCATAACCTGCAGCTTGGTTGCATTGCCGTAGCCCACAACAGCCTGCTTGATCTGCATGGGGGTATATTCACAAATGGGCAGCTGCCGCTGTGCGCCAGCGAGTAAAATCACGCCGCGTCCGTGAGAAACGCCAATACCAGTTGTCACGTTATGACCCCAGAACAATTCTTCTATGGCCATGACATCAGGCTGAACCGCATCCAGGAGCCGATTCATATCATCATAGATCACGGCCAGTCTGTCTGAAAACGGCAGCTCCGGCGGAGTGGTGATGGTTCCGTACTGCAGTAGGCGAAAATCCCCGCGCTGAGCTTCAATGATACCAAAACCGATGGTTGCATATCCGGGATCAATTCCCAATATCCGCATAGAAAAACCTCAAAGTTTAAACAGGATTCCGGCTGCAACACCCATGGTCAGGAGAACAATGGGATGCAGTTTCTGGAATTTCAGATAAAAAGCAAACAAAAACGCAAATAAAATCAGGTTAGGCACAACCACCATCTGCGACCATGCAAGCGCTGTAATTGCATCCTTGCGAAGCAATACGGAAATCAAGACATTCAGCACTGCGGCACCCACCATGCCGACTGAGGCAGGACGAAGGGTCTGCATGACACCCTGTACATATCGATTGTTCTGAAACCGGTTCATAACGCGGAATACAAGAAGAATGACAAGGTAGGACGGCAAAATCAGTGCAAATGTGGTGGCAATTCCGCCTAGCACACCGGATACGGTATTGCCCACATAGGTCGCCATATTGACACCGATGGGCCCCGGGGTCGATTCGGAAACAGCAAGCATATTGGCAAGATCCTGCCGGGTAAACCAGCCGTATTTCTCACCCATGCGGCTGAGGAACGGAAGTGTTGCAAGACCACCGCCAACCGAAAACAGGCCTGTTTTGAAAAATTCAATCAGGAGCTGCAGAATTTTCATGCCTTCTTCGCTCCTTTCCATGTCATAACCACGCCAAGTAGCACGGCTGCAAGAACGATCCAAACAGGAGAAAGATCCAACAGCGCAACCAAAAGAAGCGATACAGCAAAGATTCCATTGGACAACGCACCTTTTACGCCCTTTTTATACAGCTTCCACACGGAACCGACAATCAAAACACCCACTGCAACACGAATACCGGCAAAGGCATGCTGCACAACTTCAAACTCAGAAAAATTCTTCAGCACAGAACTGATCAGAGTAATGATAATCAGGGACGGAAACACAACGGCGACAGTAGCAACAGCACCTCCAAGGGCGCCTTTGATTTTTGTCCCCACAAAGGTGGCGGTGTTCACCGCAATAACACCGGGCGTACATTGACCGATGGCGTAATAATCCAGTACTTCCTCTTCCGTGACCCAGCCGTGATGATCCACGATCTCCCGCTGCAGCATAGGAAGCATGGCATAACCGCCGCCAAATGTAAAGAGGCCAACCTTAAAAAAAGCCGTAAACAATTCAAGCAGAATACGCATATTAAACCCTTCCGTAGTTGATCATCCAATAGCAGGTGCCGAGAAAAGCAAACAATACAACGGCAATCAAAACCCATGCCAAAATGAGATGACTGATGGGTCTGGGCTTATACTTATTATCATCCTGCTGATTCTCAGCGCTGAAGTTTTCCAAATTTTCAGGTGTGTGATCCATTCGGTTGTCCTCCTCTGCTTTTTTGTTATTGTATCATAGAATTTTCTATTTTTACAGATTAATTTTCACGCGTATGTTCGCCTTTTTTCAGGGAATACTGATAGAAAACTACCAAAGAGGGATCGGCAATATGTTTGTATACCTCATCCGCAGCATTGTGCTGTATCTGCTTCTGATCGTAACCATACGTCTTTTGGGTAAACGGCAGCTTGGCGATATGGAACCGACGGAATTCGTTGTGACACTGCTGATAGCCGATCTGGCATCAGTTCCCATGCAGGATCCGGGTATTCCCCTTTTATCAGGTATTGTCCCAATTTTGACGATACTCATTCTGGAGATCGCCCTTTCTGCTCTATCCTTTTACTTCGTTTCTTTCCGAAAGCTGCTCTGCGGTATGCCGATCATTCTCATGCAGAACGGAAAGATCATTCCCAACAATCTCAAGCGGACGCGGATCACACCTGATGAATTGACGGAGCATTTACGGGAAAAAGATATCGTGGATCTCACCACCGTGAAATATGCCATACTGGAAACCAACGGTCAGATCAGCGCCCTTCTGGAAAGCCAGAGCCAGCCATTGACGCCAAAGGATATGAACATCCAGACCGATGATAATGATTTACCCGTGACGATCATCAGCGGCGGAAAGCTTATGGAGCACAATCTGAAGATCTCCGGGCATAACCGGAAGTGGGTTGAAAAGATCCTCTCTCAGCACAATACTACGGAAAAGAACGTGTTTCTGCTGACCGTAACAAGAGCCAACCAAATCTATCTTTCTTTAAAGAATGAGGAATTATGAAGCTATATCTGCTTTGCGCCGTTATTTTCATATTGTTGCTGTCAATCTGTTTTTTCAGCACCGTAACCGTTAAGAATATTACAAAGCAAACGGAAGCTTGTTTACAACAGGCAGTGGAACTTTATCAGGACGAAAGATACACGGAAGGGTACGAACAAATCCTGCAAACCGATCATTTCTGGGAGAGGAACAATAACATCCTGGGGATGCTTCTGTATCATTCCGAAATCGAAGAAGTTACAACCGAACTTGCAATGCTGAAAGCCTACGCAGTGACAGATGACTTCGAAGAACTCTACTGCAGCTGCGCCGAATTATTTGCACTGCTCGGACGTATCCGGGAGATGGAGTATCCTTACCTGAAAAATATCCTGTAAAAAGGGTGCTGCCAAACAAGCAGCACCCAAATCATTATTTTTCCTGAAGAATTTTATTCAACTCGTGCATGAAGCTGTTAATATCCTTGAACTGCCGATAGACAGAGGCGAAACGGACATAGGCAACCTCATCCAGAGGCTTCAAACGTTCCATAACCAGCTCACCGATGTGCACCGTGGAAACCTCACGGTCAAGGGAGTTCTGGACGATCTGTTCGATCTCGTCTGCAACACGCTCCATATCGGCCATGGAAACAGGACGCTTTTCACAGGCACGGACCATGCCGTTCAGGATCTTGTTGCGGTCGAAGGCCTGTCTGCTGTTGTCCTTCTTTACAACGATCATAGGAAGGCTCTCAACTGTTTCGTAGGTGGTAAAACGCTTCTGACAGGAAAGGCATTCTCTTCTGCGGCGAATGGATGTATTATCATCGGAATGACGGGAATCTACAACCTTACTTTCCTGATACCCGCAATATGGACACTTCATGAACTTGCTCCTCTCTTTCTGGAAACCTTGTATATACTATATCACATTCTGTAGGGATTTGTCTATATCTTGTGTTGGAGGGAATATGAAACAATGGATCAAAAAATGGTCGCCTTTGTGGCAGCCGCTGATCGTTTCCAATCTTTCGGTCTATGCAGCAAGCGCCTGTTATTATATTGTTCTTTCTGTGGTACCCACTTCCCTGCTTCTGTTTTCTCTGCTGTCAGTGCTGCCGGATGTTCGGGAATATGATGCGATCATTCAAATGCTGTTGCCAGACTACCTTGGAGAAATCGTTAAACCGTTGGAGCAAATTCGCAGTCAAAATCCATCGGGTCTGATTTCTGTTTCCGGTGTCGTTGCGGTCTGGTCGGCTTCAAAAAGTGTACTGACAATACGGACAGGCCTGAACGCCGTTATGGATCAAATGACAAAGGAAAGCTTTCTGCGAAAAAGACTGCGGGCCATGTTGCTGCTTCTGCTGCTCTTTTTGCTGTTTCTGAGCATCCTCTCCCTTACCTTGCTCGGCGAAGGAATTCTGATCCGTATGTACGATCACGGTTTCTCCTTTCCCAAATGGGTTCGCATGTTAATTCAGTACCGATATTTATATTTGATGGTTATTTTGAGCGCAGCCCTATCAGGTGTTTTCGCCATTTTGCCGGGATACAGGCTTTCCCTCCGATACTATCTGATGGCCGGAAGCCTCTCTTCCGTTATTTGTCTTGCATTTTCATCTCTGTTTTCTATTTATGTAAATCATATCTCCAATTATAAAAATCTTTATGATATGTTGGGAATTACAATTCTGGGAATGATCTGGATCCGTGTGTGTGTCAGCGTGATTCTATACGCCGGAAGATTTGCTTATTTGATGCAGCAGAAGCACTATCGTCCCATATCATTGATTCGAACTATTTTTTCTTCACAGTAGAAGGATTTTTGTTTGTTTTCCACGGGGATTATGATATGATAGAAACAGAAAGGTTGGTCTGATACGCGATGTTTGGTTATGTGACTGCAGATCTCCGAACGCTGTCTCCGGAACAACAGCTCCGCTACCGCAGCTACTACTGCGGTCTTTGCCGCTGTATTGGACAGGAATTCGGTACCCTGCCGAGGCTTTCTCTGAACTTTGATCTCACTTTTCTTGGAATTCTGCTCTCGTCTTTGTATGAACCGGAAGAAAAGTCCGGCGCAGGACGTTGTATCACCCATCCTTTCAAGCAGAATACCTATCGAATTACTGATGCGGTTTCCTATGCGGCTGCCATGAATATTGCCCTTGTCTATCACAAGTGCCGGGATGACTGGCAGGATGAAAAGAAGATTTCAGCCAGTCTTTTTTCAGCCGTACTGAAACGCCGTATTTCATCCATTTCCAAACAGTATCCCAGACAGTGGGACGCTATCGAACAATGCATTGCCGCGCTTTCACAGCTGGAAAAAGAGAACTGCGAGGAGCCGGATTACGGCGCTGCGGAATTTGGCACCCTGATGGAAGAATTGTTTGTTTGGAAGAATGACCGCTGGGAGGCACTGCTGCGCAAAGCAGGCAATGCACTGGGGCGATTCATCTATCTGATGGATGCCGTTCTGGATCTGCCGGAGGATTTGAAGGCAGGGTGCTATAATCCTTTCAGCAGCCGCAGCGATTCTGATATCCGCAGCAGCTACCAGCCTGTTTTGCAGATCCTGATCGGAGAATGTACCGACAGCTTTGAGCAGCTTCCGCTGGTGGAGAATCTGGATTTGCTTCGAAATATCTTATATTCCGGTATTTGGCTGCGATGGCAGCATAATAAACCGAAGGAGCTCAACTATGTTTGATGATCCCTACAGAGTTCTTGGTCTACAACCAGGTGCCTCTGATGAAGAAGTAAAACGCGCCTATCGGCAGCTGGCAAAAAAATATCATCCCGATATGAATCCGGGTGACGATCATGCTGCCAAAATGATGAATGATATCAATGCTGCCTACGATCAGATCAAAAACCCTCCCCGTCAGACCACGACCCAGAATGAGTACGATCCCTTTGCCGGATGGTACCGGCAGCAGGAGCGATCCTACCAGTCTTCGGGCAGTGAGTTTATTGTGGCATGGCGTTACATTCAAAGCGGCAGCTATCAGGAAGCGCTGTATGTGTTGAACGGTATTCCCGCAAACCGCCGTACTGCCGAATGGTATTATTTCAGCGCCATTGCCAATACTAATTTGGGAAACCGTGTGCTTGGCTATGAGCAGATCAATCAGGCCTGCCGCATGGATCCCGAAAACGAACAATACCGGCTTACAAAAGAACAGATCGAATATCACGGTCAGGTGTATCAGGAGCGGCAGCAGACGTTCCAATTCGGTAACATGGATCCGGGAAAGCTATGCCTGAGCATGTGTATTTGCTGCAATCTGATGTCCTGTATCAGACCGGGTTATTGCCTGTTCTGCTGCTGATATGTACGAATACCGCCTCTCCGGCCTTTGCCGGAGAGGATTTTACTTTTACTTTCGGGCAAAAGACATACAGTCGGTGCACTGATCCATGGTGGGATTGCATTCATGGGTGCCGACCTTGATCTTGCTCAGAGAGCAGTAGTTTTCCAGATCACAGTGATGAACACACTGGTTGACGGTGCATTCAATGGCCTTGTTGGCGTTATTGTTCATGTCATTTCCCTCCCTTAACTCAGGTTCAGCTTTAGTATGTCCGGTTTTCGGGTTATCACGCAGGATAAATCATCCAAAAAAACACACAGACAAAAGCCTGTGTGTTTTTGTAGTTTATAGAGAAGCCGAAATCTTATCGGCGGTTTCCTTTACGACAGATATGGCGCGTACAAATTGCTCCGATTCGATCTGACGAAACATGCCGATAATACCGATGGCGTACCGAACCTTACCGTCCTGATCAAAAATGGGGGCGGCAACAGAGCGCAGTCCCTTTTTATACTCACCGTTTTCAATGGCATAGCCTTGCTGGCGGATCTGCTCAAACTCCTTCTGTAAGGCAGGGAGAGTCGTGATCGTATGATTGGTATACTCCCGTAGCTCGGTTCGTCTTAGAATGTTCTGCTGCTCCTGTTCGTTCATGTAGGCAAGGAAGAGTTTTCCTTGAGATGTGCAATGGATCGGGAGCCGACAGCCCATTTCGGCGGATGTTTGCAGACCGGTCCGGTTATCGGCACGGTCCAGTGTAATGATCTCTCCGCGGTCCAGAATAGACAGAAAGACCGCTTCACCAGTATGATAGGAAATATGCTGAATATATGGTTTCGCCGTCTCCAGAATGGTCCAGGAGCTGCTGAGGGTACATCCATATTCAAACAGACGAATACCCAGCATATACCGTCCTTCATCATCCTGCGCGACCACAGAGGATTCCCGCATAGTGGACAGTAATCCATGAACTGTGCTTTTGGGCCAGCCGGTTCGGAAGCTCAGCTCCGCAAGAGTGAGGGGCGCGGGCGACTCTGCCAGAATATCCAACAGCTTCATGGCTTTGGCAACCGATTGAATAATTTTACCTTCCTGCATAATATCCCCCTCCTTGGCTATATTTTAGCACCGAAAACCAGGGATTTCAATTGCTTATTCTGTTAATTTCAAGAGAAATGACACAATAAAACAGGAAAATAGTCCAATGATTACTGGAAGAAGGACGGAAACACCCGTCCATTTCGCGGATTTCGTCTCCTTATGGATGGTCAGACAGGTCATTCCGCAGGGCCAATGGAACATGGTGAACAAGATAATGCAGACTGCGGACCTCCATGTAATTCCGTTTTGGAGCAAGATATCAGCTGAGGTTGTCATGTTTGCAGCTGCCATTTGCCCGCCCTGCAGGATCGATATGGTGATGGGAAGCAGCAGCTCATTGGCTGGAAAGGATAGAATAAACCCAACCAAGAAAGCCCCGTTCATCCCAAGAAGGATCCCAAGCGGATTCAGAAACTGAGAAAGATGCTGAATTAGAGAATGCTCCCCTATCATGATGTTCTGCAAGCTCCAAATCGCAATACCGGCGGGCAGAGAGATCATTACCGCACGGCCAAGGATATATAGCGTTCTGTCCAGACAAGCTCTAATCATAATTTTCTTTAAATTTGGACGGCGATAAGGCGGCAATTCCAGAATAAAATGCGATTTTTCGTTTGATGCAATAAGTTTTTGAAGAATCCAGGAGGATAGAAACGTAAAGCCCACACTGATAAGGATAAATCCCAGCAGGATGCATGCACCAACGATGGCATTATCTGTAAAGAATATGGTTATCATCGCAATGATCGTTGGAAATCTACCGTTGCAAGGCACCAGTGAATTGGTCAGGATGGCGATCAATCGTTCCCTGGGAGAGGAAATGATCCTGCAGCCCATGACACCGACTGTGTTGCAGCCATATCCCATCGCCATGGTCAGCGCCTGTTTTCCACAGCCGCCGCAGGTTTGGAAGCGGTGATCCATTAAAAACGCAGCCCGGGGTAAATAACCCAGATCTTCCAAAAAAGAAAACAACGGGTAGAAGATCATCATGGGAGGAAGCATAACAGAAATCACACTGGTTACAGTCTGATATATTCCATCCAACAACAGGCCGGAGAACCATTCGGGCAGTATCTGCGTGATGCTTCTGAGCCAGGAGCCGACGGATAGAAACAGCTTTGCAAGCAGGTCGGAGAGGTAGTTGGCTCCATTGATGGTCAACCAGAATATTCCCAGAAGCAATACAAGCAGGATAAAAAATCCGGTAACTTTTCCCAACAAAAATGTATCAGCCGGTTCCGGATGATGGCATTGATTTCCTTCTACTGCTTTTTGAGATATCTCTTCTGCAACTCTGTGCATTTCATTCTGCGGAACCTGTATGGGATTGGAAATACAAAAGCCTTCGGCACAGTTACGAACAGTTTCTTTCAGCGCATCCAATCCTTGTCCCGATGCAGCAGAGGTTCCTACCACCGGAATGTCAAGGTGCTTTTCCAGAATCTGCAGATTCACATGGATATCTTTTCTTTTTGCTTCGTCCAACAAATTCACACAGAACACAATTTTTGGCGAGAGTGTCATGGTCTGCAGCAGCAGATACAGGTTTCGTTCCAGTGCTGTGGCATCACCGACAACCAGGACACAATCCGCCTGACCGGATTGCAGGAACTCCACCGCAATTCGCTCATCTTCAGAACAGGAAGCCAGAGAGTAGGTTCCCGGCAGATCCACAAGAATATATCCTTTTCCTTTGTATTGATACCGACCGCAGGCCACTTCTACGGTTTTGCCGGGCCAGTTTCCCGTATGCTGGCGCATTCCGGTCAATGCATTGAAAATAGAACTTTTTCCCACATTGGGATTCCCTACAAGCGCTATTACAACATCCTCCGGTGATTTTTTCCAGCTGTCAGCAGGAGACATTTGGATTTACCCAGATTCGGCTGCTGTCGCATGTTCGAAGCGCAACAACACTACCTTTTATGTAATAAGCAACGGGAGATCCTGACGGCGCGATGTGCAAAACACGAACCTGACCGCCGGGAATGAACCCAAGCTCTGCTAACCGCTGTTTCTGATCATGCTCCAGATCAATAAACGCGATGACCCCCTGCTCGCCCGCATTCATCCGGGACAGAACGATCGTTCCCATTGGCATCACCCTTTCACGATACTGCGCCATTCTATGCTTTCTCATCCAAATTTGACAACAAAAAACCGCCGCAAATGCGGCGGTAAAAAACAGGATTATTTCTTTTCCTTTTTTGCATTCTTTCTTGCAGCGATGGCAGCTTCCTTTTCCTTGGCAGCAGCCTTTTCTGCAGTGTTATTGCTGGAGACAGCCCACTTGGTGAATTCCACGCGAACCTTATCGGCGCTGGTCTCGATGACAATGGAATCATCCTTCACGCTGACGATATCGCCAATGATGCCGCCGATGGTGGTGATATTGTCGCCAACCTTCAGAGCATTTCTCATTTCGTTGGCAGCCTTCTTCTTCTTGTTCTCGGGACGAATCAGGAAGAAATAGAAAACAACAACCATGACGACCATCATGAGAATCACGGGAGCGCCGCTCTGTGCACCAGTAGTGCCTGCATTCAAAAACATAGTAAATCCTCCGTATATATTGTTCTTATATTATACAAACCTCGCACCGTAAATGCAAGACAAAAAGACTAAATTTTCCTGTTCAGCTTCTCAGAATATTCCGCCCGGAAGGCTTCAAAGGTACCTTCATCCAATGCACTGCGGATCTGTTCTGTCAGCTTATTATAAAAATACAGATTATGCATCACGCAAAGGCGCATGGCAAGCATTTCCTCTGCTTTAAACAGATGGCGAATATAGGCTTTGGTATATCGCCGGCAAACAGGACAATCACATTCCGGATCAATGGGAGTTGCGTCATATTCATACTTGGCGTTCTTCATATTGATCGCACCCTGCCAGGTAAACAGCCTTCCATGTCTGGCGTTTCTTGCAGGCATAACGCAATCAAAGAAATCTATGCCGCGGGCGACGCCTTCAATGATATTGGATGGTGTGCCAACACCCATCAGATAGCGGGGCTTGTCCTTGGGCATATAGGGTTCAACAGCATCGATGATCTCATACATCACCTCTGTGCTCTCACCCACTGCCAGACCGCCGATGGCATAGCCGGGCAGATCCAGCTTGGCAATTTCCTGCATATGCCAGATCCGAAGATCCGGATAGGTACCGCCCTGATTAATGCCAAACAGTACCTGACCGGGGTTGACGGTATCAGGCAGCTGATTGAGCCGATCCAGTTCCTTTTTGCAGCGCTCCAACCAGCGGAAGGTACGCTCGCAGGATTTTTTTACATAGTCATAAGGTGCTGGGTTTTCTACGCACTCGTCAAAAGCCATGGCAATATCGGAACCCAGATTGGACTGAATCTGCATACTTTCTTCCGGCCCCATAAAGATTTTGCGGCCGTCGATATGGGAAGAGAAATAGACACCTTCTTCCTTGATTTTCCGAAGAGATGAAAGAGAAAACACCTGAAAGCCGCCGGAATCGGTAAGAATCGGACCATCCCACGTCATAAACTTATGCAAACCACCCAGATCATGCACCAGCTTATCACCCGGACGAAGATGCAGATGATAGGTATTGGAAAGCTCCACCTGTGTGCCGATCTGTTCCAGATCCGCGGCACTGAGCGCGCCCTTGATGGCGCCTTGTGTACCCACATTCATAAACACAGGGGTCTGCACTATACCGTGGGGACAGGTAAATTCACCGCGTCGGGCACGTCCTTCTGTTTTTAATAACTTAAACATATTCTGTCTCCATACTTCTGAAATTCATCCAATGAACATGGCGTCTCCAAAGGAAAAAAAGCGATAACGCTGTTCTACGGCTTCCGCGTAGGCGGAAAGTACATTTTCTCTTCCCGCAAAAGCCGATACCAACATAACGAGGGTACTCTCCGGCAGATGGAAATTGGTAATTAATGCATCCATTGCTTTAAAACGATAACCGGGATAGATAAAGATTTCCGTCCATGCAGAGCTCTCTTCAAAGGTACCATCCTCTTTGGCGAGCGATTCCAATGTACGGCAGGAGGTTGTGCCAACACAGACAATTCTTCCGCCGTTTTGTTTCGTTTCATTCAGCATCTGTGCAGTTTCCTGTGAGATCATGCAGAATTCAGAGTGCATATGATGCTCCGAAATCTCTTCTGCCTTCACAGGCCGAAAGGTGCCAAGGCCTACATGAAGCGTAACATAGGCAATACGGACGCCCTTCTGCTGCAGCCGTTCCAGAAGCTCCTGCGTGAAATGCAGGCCGGCAGTAGGCGCCGCCGCAGAACCGACTACTTTGGAATAGACAGTCTGGTAGCGCTCGGCATCCTGCAGTTCTTCCTTAATATAGGGCGGCAAGGGCATTTTACCAAGCTGCTCCAGAACCTCAAGAAAAATGCCCTCATAATGGAACTGGATCATCTTGTTTCCGGTATCCAGCGCATCCACAACCGTAGCAGTCAGCAGGCCACCACCAAAGGACAGGTTTGTACCAGGCTGGGTTTTTCTGCCGGGCTTGGTCAGACATTCCCACACGCCATTTCCGTGATCCTTCAGCAGCAGAACCTCCACAGCCCCCATGGATGGCACACGGTTTCCCAGAAGTCTGGCAGGAAGCACACGGGAGTTATTCAGAACAAGGCAATCCCCTTCTCCGAGCAGATCATAGATATCATAAAAATGACGGTGAGAAACAGCACCGGTCTCCCTGTCCATCACCAGAAGCCGGGAACTGTCCCGCCGTTCCAAAGGTGTTTGCGCGATCAGTTCTTCCGGAAGATCATAATAAAAATCATATGTTTTCAACAATTAAACCCTCTAAAATTTATTCGATTTCTACAGTCAATACATTGACACGTTGCTTCACTTGTGATATGATTATGACGCTGCAGCGGACAAATGACCGTCACAGGCGAACATGGCCAGTGCCATTGCGGATTTATTATAGTACATTTCCTTTTGCTGCGCAACCAAAACTTATGAGATCAATCAAGATTGGAGCGAGTCTTATGAAAAAGTATAAAGTCGGTATCATCGGTGCCACCGGTATGGTCGGCCAGCGCTTCGTTTGCCTGAACAGCAATCACCCCTGGTTTGAGTTGACTGCCCTTGCTGCCAGCTCCCGAAGTGCAGGTAAGACCTATCAGGAAGCCATCGGCGCCCGTTGGGCCATGGAAGATCCCATGCCGGAGCAGGCAGCATCCATGGTCGTGATGGATGCGGAAGCCGATGCAGAAAAGATCGCCGCCATGGTAGACTTTGTGTTCTGCGCCGTGGATATGAAGAAGGAAGAGATCAAGGCACTGGAAGAGCGATATGCCAAACTGGAGTGCCCTGTGGTTTCCAACAACTCCGCCCACCGCTGGACAGAAGATGTCCCCATGGTTGTGCCCGAAATCAATGCAGATCACATCAAGGTCATTGAGGATCAGCGCAAGCGTCTTGGCACCAAGCGTGGTTTCATTGCTGTCAAATCCAACTGCAGCCTGCAGAGTTATATTCCCGCTATGCATCCCCTGATGAAGTACGGCATCGACTCTGCTCTGGTCTGCACCTATCAGGCCATCTCCGGCGCCGGCAAGACCTTTGCCACTTGGCCCGAAATGGTGGACAATGTTATCCCCTATATCGGCGGTGAAGAAGAAAAGTCCGAGCGTGAGCCCATGAAGCTGTGGGGCAAGGTTGAAGGCGGTAAGATCGTCAATGCCTGCGAGCCTTCCATCACCGCACAGTGCCTGCGCGTTCCCGCAAGCAACGGTCATATGGCCGCTGTATTCATGAAGTTCAAGGGTGAAAAGCCCTCCATTGAGCAGATCAAGGCTGACTGGGCCTCCTTCGCTGGCCGTGCTCAGGAGCTGGAGCTGCCCTCCGCACCGAAGCAGTTCCTGCACTACTTTGAAGAAGAAAACCGTCCCCAGACCAAGCTGGACCGTATGACCGAAAACGGCATGGCAGTCTGCATCGGCCGTCTGCGTCCCGATACCCAGTATGATTACAAGTTTGTCTGCCTGTCCCACAACACCCTCCGCGGTGCTGCAGGCGGCGCAGTTCTGCTGGCCGAGCTGCTGTGTGCAGAAGGTTACATCTAATCTCATACATAACAAGAGCGGCTGATTTCTCAGCCGCTCTGATTTTTTTACATAACTGCTTTGTGGAAAACCTTCTTGCCCTTGCGGATCTTCAGACCTTCCTGCAGCTGCTCGCCGGTATACTTGACATCAATGGAAGAAACCTTTTCGTCATTGACAAACACACCGCCCTGCTGCACCAGACGTCTGCCCTCCGACTTGGTGGGAACCAGCTTGCAGGACAACAGCAGATCCAGAATGGCAATGGAGCCGTCGGTCAGCTGATCAGGCTGAATGGTGGTGGTAGGCATATTGCTGTCATCCGCACCGCCAGCAAAGAGTGCCTTCGCAGCCGTCTTAGCCTTTTCTGCTTCTTCTTCGCCATGAACCAGCTTGGTCAGCTCATAGGCAAGGATTTCCTTGGCGGTGTTCAGCTGACTGCCTTCCCAGGAATCCATGGCACGGATCTCTTCCAAAGGCAGGAAGGTGAGCATACGGATGCATTTGAGAACGTCGGCATCATCCACATTGCGCCAGTACTGATAGAAATCGAACGGTGTGGTCTTGTTGGGATCCAGCCACACGGCACCCTTGGCGGTCTTACCCATCTTCTTGCCTTCCGAATTCAGCAGCAGAGTGATGGTCATGGAATGGGCGTCCTTGCCCAGCTTGCGGCGGATCAGCTCCGTGCCGCCCAGCATGTTGGACCACTGGTCATTGCCGCCGAACTGCAGATTGCAGTTGTAGTGCTGGTACAGATGGTAGAAGTCGTAGGACTGCATGATCATGTAGTTGAACTCCAGAAAGCTCAGACCCTTTTCCATACGCTGCTTGTAGCACTCGGCGCGGAGCATGTTGTTGACAGAGAAGCATGCGCCCACTTCACGCAGAACGTCCACATAGTTCAGGTTCAACAGCCAATCGGCGTTATTGACCATCATGGCCTTGTCGGGGCCAAACTCAATAAAACGTTCCATCTGCTTTTTGAAGCAGTCACAGTTGTGCTGAATCGTTTCCTTGGTCATCATGGAACGCATATCGGTTCGGCCAGAGGGGTCGCCGATCATGGCAGTACCGCCGCCGATCAGAGCGATGGGACGGTTGCCGGCCATCTGCAGCCGCTTCATCAGGCACAGTGCCATAAAATGACCAACATGCAAAGAGTCTGCCGTGGGGTCAAAGCCAATGTAGAAGGTTGCTTTACCGGTGTTGATCAGTTCACTGACCTCTTTTTCATCGGTGACCTGTGCAATCAGGCCTCTTTCTACCAGTTCTTCGTATAAAATCATAATCTAAATCCTTTCTTACACATGCGCCCGGATCAGAGCAATGATCGTATCCCGGAGCATGACGATATTCTTTTCATCTATGTTTTTATCTTTGCCTGTGTGAATCTTATCCAGATACAAACCGGCCCATTTACTGCGGCAAAAGGCTGCGACACCCAGACCCAAAGGAAAATTTGCCTGATCGGAGGGGTAAATGCTAAAGCCCTTGTCACGAAGTGTGATGGATTTCTTGCCGTCGGTGCTGCATTTTGCTGCGAGTTTTTCCATCCGTTCTTTCTGCTTTTTCAGCTTTTTTGAGGGGAAAAACAGGATCTCATCACCATCTCCTACGCAATCCAGATTGATGATCAGCTGCTTGTTGGTTGCTTTTTTGTGCTTGGATCGATAGGATGCCGAACCAAGCAGTCCCCCTTCCTCCAGATCAAACAGCACAAAGCAAACGCGGTCCCGCAGTTCCGGCGGCAAGGATGCGGCAATCTCCAGCACACCCACAACACCGGATGTATTATCATTGGCGTTCTGCCGGTTGGCGGGGCCAAATAACATTAGTCCCAGTTCTGCAAGCAGGGCCAGATAACCAATCGGCACGCCCATCCCGGGATCTTCTGCAAGAACACCAACAGTCACACCAATCACAAACAAGGGAATCATCAGAATGATTGTTAACAAAATCTGCCAGCCCATAAACAGCCAGAAACTACAGGGTGTGATCAGATTGGGAAACGGAAGTCTGGCGCATGTATCATAATGGGCGGTGACAAGATAATCCGCATGCTCGGGATCTCCTATCACAACATTACGGACACCGAAGCTCCCCTTTTCTACCGTGCAGGTATACCCCAGTGAACCCGCATAGGACTGAACCGCATCCCGGAACTGCTGTTTTTGTGTTTTACTTTTCCGGACAGGAAACTCTTTCAGCACATCCATAGGTCGATTCACAAATAAACACCCCCTGTCATATGACAGAGGGCGTAAATACGCGGTACCACCTCAGTTTACTGCATCCTCACAGATACAGCCTCAGGGAGTTCTGGGACTCCGGCGCTGTAACGGGCGCTCCCGTCCTGCCCTACTGCATTTCAGGCGGCGGCTCCAAGGTGTATTCCACCAGACGCTCCTGCTTCCTCGCACCAACCGGAAGTTCTCTGAAGGTTGATCTGATGTACTGGTCCTTTTCTTCGCATTTTTCCTGCTTATGTTATCAGATTCATCGGAAATTGTCAACCCATTAGCATCTCCTCGGCACTCTTCAGCGTGTAGGTGTTACAATGATGTGTGACAAATAGAAAAAAGAATAGTGAATAGGGCTGGCCTGTGTTAAGGTTGAGTTGCTCAGACAAAACCGAAAGGCAGGTGCCATCCTATTCACTATGAGTAAGATAACACAAGACATGCG
>JAZSCX010000049.1:0-4120 GCA_045530865.1 Candidatus Avilachnospira sp. | reverse complement strand
GGCGCTCCTGCAGCTTTTCACGGTCATAGTCGGAAGTGGTGGTAGCGATGGCGCTACGGATCTGATGTGCGCGAGCCTTGATCATCTCGGGATCGCCAGCGCCATCAACGATGGTGGTGTTGTCCTTGGTGACAACGATCTGACGGGCGCGGCCCAGATCAGCCATAGTAGCCTCGGTCAGCTCCATATTCAGCTGGCTGGAGATCACAGTACCACCGGTGAGGATGGCGATGTCCTGCAGCATTTCCTTGCGGCGGTCGCCGAAGCCGGGGGCCTTGACACACAGGCAGTTGAAGTTGCCTCTCAGACGGTTCACCAGCAGGGTGGCAAGGGCGTCGCCTTCCACATCCTCAGCGATGATGATCATCTTCTTGCCGGCCTTGACAACAGGCTCCAGGATGGGCAGGATCTCCTGAATGGAGGCGATCTTCTTGTCGGTGATCAGGATATAGGGATCTTCAATGACAGCTTCCATCTTCTCGGTGTCGGTGACCATATAGGGAGAGATGTAGCCGCGGTCAAACTGCATGCCTTCGACCACTTCCAGGCTGGTCTCAGCAGTCTTGGATTCTTCGATGGTGATGACGCCGTTGGCGGTGACCTTTTCCATGGCCTCTGCGATCAGAGCGCCCACGGACTCGTCGCCGGAGGACACGGTGCCGACACGGGCGATGTCATCGGAGCCCTTGATCTCTTCGGCGTTGGCCTTGATGGCCTCCACGGCGGCGGCAACGGCCTTTTCCATGCCCTTGCGCATGACCATGGGGTTGGCGCCGGCAGTGACGTTCTTCAGGCCTTCCTTGACCATGGCCTGTGCCAGAACAGTGGCGGTGGTGGTGCCGTCACCGGCAGCATCGTTGGTCTTGGTGGCAACTTCACGCACCAGCTGTGCGCCCATGTTTTCAAAAGCGTCTTCCAGCTCCACATCCTTGGCGATGGTGACGCCGTCATTGGTGATCAGGGGAGCGCCGAACTTCTTGCCCAGCACAACATTGCGGCCCTTGGGGCCCAGAGTGACCTTTACGGTGTTTGCCAGCTGGTCGATACCGGCCTGCAGTGCCTTGCGGGCATCTTCGCCATAAACAATCTGCTTTGCCATAATAACAATATCTCCTTTTTGATGAATATACGATTATTCCACGATGGCCAGAACGTCAGCGATCTTCACAATGCTGTAGTCCTCGCCGTCCAGCTTCAGCTCCTGACCGGCAAACTTGCCGACCACGACCTTGTCGCCGGCCTTCACGGTCATGGGGTTTTCCTCGGTGCCGGGGCCCACAGCCACGACCACGGAAACGATGGACTTTTCCTTGGTAGCGGTGGCGAGGATGATGCCGGATGCAGTGGTCTCTTCTTCCAGCGTGCTCTTCAGCAGCACATTGTCAGCCAGAGGGATCAGTTTCATAATAGAACCTCCTAAATTTCGTTATCAGACGGGATTATACCCAGAATTCACAGGTTTTAGCACTCCTTCTTGATGAGTGCTAACATGGTATATAATAGAACAGTCTTTCCAATTGTTCAAGATGGCAATATGAACAAAAATCGTAAAGAATTTGTGAATGGGGCAAGTGGGATGTACAATCGGGCGCTTACAGCGCAGCGGCAGGCTCCGGCTTGTGAACCTTCGAGCGGAAGCTCAGACCGGCGGGGTAGAAAAACCGCAGGGCACCGGGAACCACGGAGAAGGTGACATCCTGTCCGCCCAGCGCTTCGCCGTCAATGTTGACAACACTGGGCTCCGTACACTGGATTCGGATGGAGGAGGTGCGGAAGGCGCGGATCAGATGGGGGTATTCGGCATACTGCCCGTTCTGGTACTTGCCGATGACCGCCGCGATCTGCAGCAGATTGACCGGCTTGACCACCAGCACATCCAGAATACCGTCGTCCGGTTCCGCATCGGGCACCACATGGAAGCTGCCGCCGTAGCTGCGACCGCTGCAGATGCAGATCATGGTCTGGTCGCCGGTGATGGTCTCGCCGTTCACATCCAGAATATAGGGCTTGTGGATGCCCTTGAGCAGATTGGCAGCGGTGGAGAGGTAATAGGCGCCCTTGCCGGATACACCGGGCAGACGGCGGTAGCGGCCCATTTCCGTACCGATACGGGCATCCAGACCCATGGAGCAGATATTGCAGGAGTACTGAACATGCTCACCGCCTTCGCAGCGGATCAGATCGAAACGGGCCTCCTCTGCCTCCAGAAAGCGCTCCAGATCCCGGAAGGCCTCCGGCTGATCGAAGATTTTGACAAAATCGTTGCCGGAGCCGCTGGGGTAGTGGGTGAGGGCGGCATTTTCATAGCCCACGATGCCGTTGACCACTTCGTTGAGGGTACCGTCTCCGCCGCAGGCATACAGACGAATCTCTTCACCGGTTTCGGCAGCCTCCCGGGCCAGTCGGGTACAGTCGCCGGGCCCTTTGGAGACAAGAACTTCATATTCCAGCCCGCGGCTGCCGAATACGGCTTCCGCCAGAGTTTTGATCTGCACGGAGCGGTCACATTTACCGGCAGCAGGATTGACGATGAAGATGTGTTTCATAGGTGATCCTCCGGATCAATTGACAGTTGACAATTGATAATTGACAATTATGGTGTCGCTGGCGCGACGATTAAAATAAAAGGCAATGCTGATAAAATCAGAAAGGTTTTCATTCTGTATGGTATACAGTAAAAATCCATCGGCGGAGCCGATACATTCATTGTCAATTGTACATTGTCAATTGTCCATTGATTAGTAGTACATATAGACATTGCACTGCAGGCGTCCATTGTAGAGCTTCCGCTTTTTGGTGGCCTGATTGCCGTAATAGTGTTCAAATTCCGGTTCGGAGGAAATGATGTATTTCTTCCAGCCGTTGGCAAATTTCAGGTGCCGTCCCAGCTGCTGGTACAGCCGTTGTGCGCTGCGCTGCTCCATCATGCGCTCACCGTAGGGCGGGTTGCAGACGATCAGGCCCTGATCACAGGGCAGGGGCAGCTTGGTGGCGTCGCCCTCTTTGAACTCAATATATTTGGCAACGCCGGCTTTCTGGGCGTTGGAGCGGGCGATATCCAGCGAGTTGGGATCAATATCCGTGCCGAGGATGCGGTATTCGCCCCGGAACTCCAGATCCTTGGCCTCTTCTCTGGCTTGTGTCCAGACCTCCCTGGGGACGATGTCCCACAGCTCGGCACCGAACCGGCGGCCCAGACCGGGCGCCCGGTTGATGGCGGCCAGGGCGGCTTCAATGCAGATGGTGCCGCTGCCGCAGAAGGGGTCCCAGAAGAATTCCCGACCACGGTAGCGGGCCAGATTGACCATGGCGGCGGCCATGGTTTCATGCAGGGGCGCATCGTTGCCCACGGCGCGGTAGCCCCGCTTGTGCAGGCTCAGACCGGAGGTATCCACAAATACCTCGCAGATGTCCTTCATCAGGGAGAACCGGATCTGGTAGATGCTGCCGGTTTCCGGCAGCCAACTGAGGCCGTATTTTGCGCCCAAACGATCCACAGCGGCCTTTTTTACAATGGACTGGCAGTCCGGTACGGAGTGGAGCTGGCTGTCCAGACTGTAGCCCTTCACAGGGAACTGTCCGTCCCTGGGGATCAGATCCTCCAGGGGCAGCGCCTTCACGCCCTGATACAGCTCCTCAAAGTTCTTTGCGGGGAACCGTCCCAGTAGGATCATGACCCGCTCGCCCATGCGAAGGCGCAGGTTGGCCTTAGCCATATCGGAAAAATCGCCAGTAAAAAACGCCCGGCGATCCTCCACCCGGACATTCTCCAGCTTCATCCGCCGCAGCTCGTCGCCCACAAGGCCTTCCAGACCGAACAGGCAGGGCACGGCAAAAGTAAATTGATGTTCCATAGAAACTCCATTTCAAGAAAAAACTGGTTTTTGGTATATTCTCTTGTCATTATATGCGATTTTGGAAGAAATAGCAATAAGAAATGATAGAACAAAGCGGCTGTCCGGTCGGACTGCCGCTTTGTGTTGTAAAACGACAACCACGGGCTATGCCCGTGGCTGAAAAAAGGCTATGCCTATGAGTAGAAAAGATAAACCTCCAACGGTACAATAGAAGAAGGTTTGCCGACCACATCTCAAGTACCGAAGGAGGATATATCATGCAA
>JAZSCX010000053.1:0-8873 GCA_045530865.1 Candidatus Avilachnospira sp. | reverse complement strand
AAATAAAAGCAGCCCCACTTGGTGGGGCCGCTCGTAAAAGTATGCGGTCGGCAGACCGTTTCACCGCGCCTTGAGGCGCGGCCAATGACAGGCCCTTATAGGGCCAGAGCAGGCCACCCGTTATACGGGTGGTCCTGACTGGTCAATTCCAGAGGTTGGGAAAGAGCAGCTCGCTGAGGATTTTGACAGTCATGAGGATCAGCACAACGATGATGGTGGGGCGGACGATTTTGCTGCCGTTCTTGATGGCAAGACCGGCGCCCAGATAATGACCGAGAATGGAAGCAGCTGCGGCACACAGGCCCACACCCCAGAGCACATAGCCTGCCTGCCATGCGGTGAACACACCGCCAATATTGGAGGACAGGTTGATGACCTTGGTGCTGCCGGCCGCCATGCGGGTATCCATCTTTGCCAGACGGATGAAAATCAGCATCAGGAAAGTGCCGGTGCCGGGGCCGTAGTAGCCGTCGTAGACGCCGATGACCAGAGAGGCGATCCAGACAATGAGGGCCTGCTTCTTTGGATGGATGGGCTCGGGGATATCCGGCCAGTTTTTGGTGCGCAGGGTGAAAAATGCCACCACGGGCAAAATCAGAAGCAGCGGATATTTCAGGATCAGATCCGGCGTATGGTGCTGCAGCCAGGTGCCCAGTACAGAACCCAGCAGGGCAAGGACAACGGCAGGCAGGATCATGGCCCATTTCACATAGCCCTTTCGGATAAACCGGGCGGTGGAAAACACTGTACCGACACAGGAAGAGAGCTTATTGGTGCCCAAAATGTAATAGGTGGGGATGCCGTGCAGACCCAGCATATAGGTGGGCACGGAGATGATACCGCCGCCGCCGGCAATGGAATCCATAAACGAAGCCAAGAACACGCCTACACAAATCAGCAGCACGATCCACAGGGGGTAGCCGTCAATGGGAAGGGTGAAAATGTTCATGGCAGCGGTTCTCCCTTGATTACGGCCCAGACGACCTTTGCCACGCCGTCCTCGTCATTGGTATAGGCCAGCACATGATCGGCTGCGGCTTTGACTTCTGCACAGGCATTGGCCATGGCAACGCCGACACCGGCCTGCCGCAGCATATCCACATCGTTGCCGCCGTCTCCGATGGCCATGATCTGGTCGGTGGTGAGGCCCAGATGGTCAGCCAGCTTTTGCATACCCAGACCCTTGTCCACGCCGGACGGCATCAGCTCCAGATCGTTGACGGTGCTGGTCATGATGGAATAGGGCTCGTTCTTTACCAGCTCCCAAGCCTGATTCCGCTGCTCCACCGTGCGGAAGAACATATGGATCTTGTTGGTCAGACCGGTGTAGGCAGCAATGTAGCCGTCAAAATCCGTCTCGGGGATGTGAGTTTTCTGCATCACCCGGGCAAGGGCCTTGGGGGAATAGAGGTCGGCGTGTTCCAGCACCCACGCATCGTTGTGGATGGAGCCGTCATCATCGGAAAAGGCCTGAAACATCACGTCAAACTGCTTCATTTTGCTGTAAATGCGCTGCATTTCCCCGGCGGTCATAGCCTGCCGGAAGATATCCCGTCCGGTGTGCAAGTCGATGACCTGACAGCCGGTGCAGGTGACGGTGTAGCGCATCATGGGCAGCTGCTCCACCAGATCCCGGAACTCTGACAGAAGCCGTCCGGTGGAGATCACGATCTGAATTCCGTGGTTGGCGGCGGCCTGCAGGGCTTCCACTGTGGCAGGGGTCAGTTCTTTTTTTCGGTTCAGTAACGTACCGTCAATATCGATACCGATCAGTTGAATGGCCATGGGAAAACCTCGAATTCGTTGGATTGCAGTATCATTTTAACAATCTAAGTGTGGAATTGCAAGGAGATTATCCGCGATTCCGGCAAGCGGCTCCTGCCCTTCCGGCAAAATCAACAATAAAACACCAAAAATTTTTTTGCACCTTATGAATTTTTGCTTGATTTTTCCCTCGGACCGCGGTAAAATAAAAATACAAAAGAAGATTGGTAGCTGTAACGTAGTGCTTCGCGCACGGGCTGCAACTATCACTCGGATGATTTCGAGTGTATCAGATCCCCACGTCCGGGATTTGGTACATTTTTTGTTTTCTATGAGAAGGAGGTCTTTTTATGCAACTGATTACCAACGGCCGTTTGATCACCAGAGACCCCACGAATCCCTACTTTGAAAAGGGTGCAGTCGCCTACGAGGGCACCAAAATCGTAGAGGTCGGTGCAGAAACGGATCTGAGAGCCAAATACCCCGGCGCGAAGATCATCAATGCCAGAGGCGGTGTGATCATGCCTGCCTTCATCAATGCCCACACCCATATCTACTCCGCTCTGGCCCGCGGTCTAAGCATCAACGGGCACAATCCCACCAACTTCTTTGAAGTGCTGGACGGCATGTGGTGGGCCATGGACCGGAAGCTGACGCTGGCGGGCACCAAGGCCTCCGCCGATGCATTGTACATCGACTGCATCAAGCAGGGCGTTACCACCATTTTTGACCACCACGCCTCCTATTGCGAGATCCCCGGCTCCCTGTTTGAGATCGCCAGATCCGCAAAGGAATTCGGCGTCCGCAGCTGCCTTTGTTATGAGGTCTCCGACCGGGACGGTGAGGAAAAATGCCTGCAGGGCATCCAGGAAAATGCCGACTTCATTACATACTGCGAAAAAGAGCAGGATCCCATGTTGAAGGCCATGTTCGGCGGCCATGCCCTGTTCACCATCTCCGACAAGACCTTTGAGCAGATGGTGGAGGCCAACAATGGCCGCACCGGCTACCATATCCATGTGTCGGAAGGTATGAACGACGTCTATGACAGCCTGCTGAACTACGGCAGACGGCCGGTGCAGCGGCTGCAGGATCACGGGATCCTTGGCCCCAAGACCATTCTGGGCCACTGCATCCATGTGAACACGGCAGAGATCGATATCATCAAACAGACCGACACCATGGTGGTCAATAATCCCGAGTCCAACATGGGCAACGCCGTAGGCATCTGCCCGGTGCTGCCGTTGTACAAAGCAGGCATCCTGCTGGGCATGGGCACCGACGCCTACACCAACGATATGCTGGAGAGCCTGAAAGTGGCGCTTTGCTCCCAGCGCTCCAACGCCTGCATGCCCAATGTGGCATGGTGCGAGGTCACGGATATGCTCTTCAAAAACAACGCCAAGATCGGCGCCAGATACTTCGATGACGAGCTGGGCGTCCTGAAGGCCGGCGCTGCCGCCGATATCATCGTCATGGACTACAAGCCCTTCACCCCCTTCTCCGATGCCAATATCGACGGTCACATGATCTTCGGCATGACCGGCCGTCAGTGCCAGACCACCATCGGCAACGGCAAGCTGCTGATGCTGGATCGCCAGCTGGTGGATATCGACGAAGAAGCCGTCAATGCCCGTATTCTGGAAGAGAGCAAGAAGATCTGGGGCGCTCTGAACAACTGCACCTACTGATCCTGCAGGCGCCATCGTTAGAATTTCATAGGGGCGACCATTGGTCGCCCGCCTCAACCATCATGCAAGGAGGTAAAACCAATGAGTGAACTGATGATCCCCATTCCGTTTGAACAGCTGATGAACTGGATCGCCACGGAGTACCAGCGGGAGGGAACCGTGTTCGGCGTCCACCGTCCCTATGTGGCAGGGGAGAAGAAGCTGCCCATTTTCGGCGGCGAATATATTGAAACGCCCTTTGGCCCCGCAGCCGGTCCCAATACCCAGCTGGCCCAGAATATCGTGGCATCCTACTTCGGCGGCGCCCGGTTCTTTGAACTGAAAACCGTACAGAAGATGGACGGCGCCGATCTGGCAGCCTGCGTCAATCGCCCCTGCATTTTGGCGGAGGACGAGTGCTACAACTGCGAATGGTCCACGGAGCTGTATGTGCCCCAGGCCTATGAAGAGTATGTGAAGGCATGGTTCGCCTGTAAGATGCTGGCGAAGGTCTATGGTCTGGGCGATCCCAACGGCTTTGTGTTCAATATGTCCGTGGGCTACGATCTGGCGGGCATTCAGGGTGAGAAGATCGACAAGTTCATTGATGGCATGAAGGACGCCTCCGCGCATCCCATCTGGGCCGAGTGCCGGGATGTGCTGTACCGGATGTTCCCTGACTACCGGGCCTTCATTGACAGCATCACCCCCAGAGTGTCCAACTCCATCACCGTTTCCACCCTCCACGGCTGTCCGCCTTCGGAGATCGAGGCCATTGCATCCTATCTGCTGAAGGAAAAGCATGTCCATGTATTCGTCAAGTGCAATCCTACTATTCTGGGCTATCAGTCCGCCCGGGAGATTCTGGACGGCATGGGCTACGACTACATCCAGTTCGGCGAGTTCCATTTCAATGATGACCTGCAGTACTGCGACGCCATTCCCATGTTCCACCGCCTGCAGGCACTGGCGGACAGCAAGGGTCTGGAATTCGGTCTGAAGCTGTCCAACACCTTCCCGGTGGACGTGAAGCAGAACGAACTGCCCTCCGAAGAAATGTACATGGCCGGTAAATCCCTGTTCCCCCTGACCATCGAAATGGCAAACCGGATCGGAAAGGAATTTGACGGCAAGCTGCGGATCAGCTATTCCGGCGGCGCGGATTTCTTCAATATCGATAAGATCTTCGCCTGCGGTATCTGGCCCATCACTATGGCCACCACCGAGCTGAAGCCCGGCGGCTATCAGCGGTTCAAGCAGATCGGCGAAAAGCTGGAAAAGTTGCCGTTCCACCCCTTCACCGGTGTGGATACGGAGGCTGTAGCGGCGCTGGCACAGGCTGCCAGAAGGGATCCGCTGCACAAAAAGGCCATCAAGCCTCTGCCCAGAAGAAAACTCTATGAAAAGGTGCCGCTGCTGGACTGCTTCACTGCACCCTGCAAGGGCGGCTGCCCCATCGGGCAGGATATCCCCGAATATATCGAGCTTTGCAGGCAGGGAAAGTATGATAAGGCCCTGAAGGTCATTCTGGAAAAGAACCCCCTGCCCTTTATTACCGGTACCATCTGCGCCCATCACTGTATGGATAAGTGCACCAGAAACTTCTATGACCGGTCCGTGCAGATCCGTGACACCAAGCTGGTGGCGGCGGAGCGGGGCTATGAGGATGTGCTCCCCGGCCTGATGGCAAAGCCCCGGCAGGAGGGCGTAAAGGCTGCCATTATCGGCGGCGGCCCCACCGGTATGGCGGCGGCCCATCTGCTGGGAAGAGAAGGTGTGGCTGTGACCCTGTTTGAGAAAGCCGACCGACTGGGCGGCATCGTCCGCCGGGTCATCCCCGAATTCCGCATTTCCCATGCTGTCATCGACAAGGATGCCGCCATGCTGGAAAAACTGGGTGTGGACATTCGTCTGAACACAGAAGCTCCCTCTGTGTCAGTGCTGAAGGCACAAGGCTATACCCACATTTTGTTCGCCGTGGGTGCATGGCAGGCAGGCAAACTGAAGATCTCCGGCAATGTGCTGCCGGTTATTGGCTGGCTGGAGTCCATCAAGGGCGAAAGCGGTCTGGAGCTGGGCCATGTGGCAGTGGTCGGCGGCGGCAACACCGCCATGGATGCAGCCAGAGCAGCCCTTCGGGCAGGGGCAAAGTCCTCCACGCTGGTCTATCGCAGAACAAAGAAGTATATGCCCGCCGATGCGGAAGAGCTGGAGCTGGCCATTGCCGACGGCGTAAAGTTCCTGGAGCTGGTCTCTCCCGTGGAGCAGAAGGATGGCAGGCTGATCTGCAAAAAGATGGTGCTGGGCGAGCCCGATGCCTCCGGCAGACGCAAGCCCGTGGAGACCGACGAAACAGTGGAGATCGACTGCGATGTGGTGATTTCCGCTGTGGGCGAAAAGGTGGACGGCGACGTGTTCCTTGCCAACGGCGTGGAATTGGACGCCAAGGGTCTGCCGGACTTCCGCACCAATGTGGACGGCGTCTATGCGGCCGGTGACTGCTACCGCGGCCCCGCCACGGTGGTGGAGGGCATTGCTGATGCCACGGCCTTTGCCAATGCCGTGCTGGGCTATGCAAGGGAAGTGAAGCTTCCGAAGAAGGCCACCGCAGCCAGAGAGGACGCCATTGCGAAGAAGGGTATTCTGGCCCTCTCCGCCAAGTGCGAGGGCGACCGATGCCTCAGCTGCAATGTGGTCTGCCAGTGCTGCGCCGATGTGTGCCCCAACCGGGCCAATGTGGTCATCAAGCTGCCTGACGGCAGCCATCAGATCCTCCATGTGGATCAGATGTGCAACGAGTGCGGCAATTGCGCCGTGTTCTGTCCCTATGACTCTGCTCCCTACAAGGATAAGTTCACCCTGTTCCATGACCGGGAGGGCTTTGCCGAATCCAAGGCCAACAGCGGTTTCCTGCCGTTGGGCGGCTACCGGGTACTGGTTCGGCTGGGTGACACGGAAACCGAGTACGATCTGGGCAAGCACAACGATCTGGATCCCCGCATTGAGGTGCTGATCCTGACGGTTCTAAGAAATTACGGCTACCTGATCGGCTAAGATACAAATAGCACCTCCGGAAATCAGGAGGTGCTATTTTGTATCAAAAACCCGGAGCTGAAGCTCCGGGTTTTCAAGTATCTTACATATCGAAGGGTTCCAGGCCCAGGACGGGGTGACCGACCTCGGACAGGAAGGTGAGCAGTTCTTCGGGATCGCCGCTGCCGCAATTGGTCTCGTCAGCGATCATATCAGCGAAGTTCTCAATGCCGTACAGATCCATGGCAGTTTCGTTGATCTTGTCCTTGATCTGAGCCTTCAGATCGCTGGGCAGCCAAACCAGACGAGCCAGACCGCCTTCGGCCTTCAGGAACTTCTTGGAGGCGATGAAGTGCTTGCCGTGGCCCATGAAGCCGGGAGTCTGCACGCCGCCGCCGGTCATGGAGGCCATTTCGGAGAAGGTCATGCCCAGAGGAGTCATGCCTGCGAATTCACGGCAGGTGATGACAACGCCCATGGAGCAGGGCTCCACGCCGCAGATGCATTCGAAGCAGCCGCAGGAGGTCATGGGATCTTCGAACAGGGAGTACAGAGTAACGTGCTCCAGAGCACCGTGGGAGTATTCCTGAATGGCTTCATCAATGTCCTCGTAGCGGCCGACACGCTCGTCGATGCAGCGCTCCTTGGAGACAACTTGGCAGGGACCCTGAGGATCCAGCTCGTTGGTTGCTTTGGCGTCCAGCCAGGAAACAGCGCCGCACAGACCCAGACGTTCGGGAGTGACGATGCAGACGTGGCTGGGGGAGAAGGACTGGCACATGATGCAGGAGTAGAACACGGGCACGGACTCGTCGGTCATGGACTTCATACGGGCGTCACGGGCGTCAAAGACTTCGTTGGCAGCAGCACGCAGCTCGGCGTTCTTGGCGTCGTCCACAACAATGGTGACCTGGCACTTATCCACAACAGCCTCGAATTCGGACTTGATCTTGGCGTACAGGATCTCACCGATGTGCTTGAAGCGGAAGCCGGCCTCGAAGTCAGCCTTGGAGATACGGACACGGATCATGTCACGCTGACCGGTGTGCATAACGCCTTCGGCGCAGTTCAGGAAAGCATGGATCTTACGTTCCATAACGGGCTCGAAGTCGGACTGCATGGCCTTGCCGGCGACCTCGACGGTGTAGGACAGGGAAATCTTGGAGCCAACTTCGATCTCGTCCAGCTCGGGGGCGATGACGGTGATCTTGTGATCCTCAACGTCAGCGGCGTCGCGGGTCTTGACCAGCTCGAAGCAGTCCTTGCGGGAGCCGTCGACTTCGACCTGCATATCGCCGCGGCGGATGATTTCGCCTTCGAATGCGGAGGAGAAAGCCACGGGGATGTCGATCTTGGTGATCTTCAGCTTGATGCCGCGGGCTTCCAGAGAGGTGTCGATCCAGTCATTGTAATCATCATAGATGATCAGGGACTTGGGAACTGCCCAAACATCGTCATGATCGTTGGTGATAACGGGGAAGCCCAGCTTGATAGCGCCGGCGCCGCAGGCGACAGTGATATCGGGAACAGGCTTGAATGCGTTGACGAATGCGTTGATGCGGTCGAAGGTGTAGCGATGGAAGCCAGCGCAATCACCGGGCTGCACGTTGCCGAAGATCATGGCAGCGCGGACGACCAGGGAGATGATGTGGCCGACGGACCAGATTTCCTGACCGACGGGAACCACACGGACGGAGAAGCTCATGGACAGGCCTGCTTCGTAAGCCTGGTCGATGATGCCGCCGATCAGGAAGACGAAGATACCGCGGGACTGATAACCCTTGATCAGGTTGACTGCGTCCTCGGTGGTGGGAGCGGGCCCGATGATGACGACGAAGCCGGGGATGTCGCCGGTGACCAGAGGAACGCCCAGCTCACGGACTTCTGCGTCGGTGAAGTGGCCCCAGTACTTGCGGTCGGGGGAACCGGCCTCGCCATAGGGAGCGGGATTGCGGGCATACTTGCAGGCCTCGATCATTTCAGCGGCGATGGCAGTGCCGACACCGGACTGGAAGATGGAGTTGGTCTTCTTCTCGCGCAGCATCATGGCCTTGACATCGGCCAGAGCTTCCTGCAGCTCACCAACCTTGGTGACCTTCTTGCCGATATAGGCATAGATGCAGGAGAGGAAGTAAGCGGTGTTGGGCATGACCATGGGAGCGTCAACGCCCAGTTCAGCTACCAGCTGATTGACATCGGCTTCGGCCTTGGCGAACATTTCGTCAGAGCCGGCGAATACTCGATCAAATAAGGGTCTAGCCATTCTATTCATTCCTTTCGAAAACCTATTAGTCGTTTGCATCGATCACAGCCTTGATGGCGCGGACTTCATCCACGGCTTCGGGGCTGCAATCATACGGAGAGAGGCCTCTGCGGTCGGCGTCGATGACGTCGGCATTGTAGCTC